>CBFGJQ010000043.1:0-5657 GCA_965649095.1 Caldifarciminota bacterium
TAAGATTTATAGTGAGCTATATCTTGACGAGAGTCTGGCGGCGATTTGCAAAGAAGTCCTGACGGATAAACCAGAGTTAATAAGGCAGTTTTTTTCTCTTATCGCCACCTATCCTTACCGAATAGTTCTGCAGGCATTACAGGCGAAAGATAAAGACTTATTCGTATATAGGATCAGGGAATACGGATTACACGAATTCTTAAAACAAAGTAAATAGCGTGGAAGATTATCTTAGTGGAAAATTATCTTATTGGAGGAAAGAATGAAAAATGGATTACTTTTTATAGTTGCAATTGCTATACTCTTTATTGTTGCATTAGCTGAACCACCCTGGATAATCAAAAGAGATGTATATATAGATGGACAGTTGACGATAGATAGTATAATCAAACCATCAAAAGATAATGCTTACGATTTAGGGACACCAACATTAAGATTTAGAGACATCTATTGCAGGAATATTTATGGTGGCGGTGGAACATCGTCAAAAGCCGATTCTCTCTTGAATGCCGGAGCATACAGACCGGGAAATTATTTCTTAAGATGCGATACGACTGATACGATGAAGTTCGGTAATTATGAGAAAATTTATTTCTTTCCCAATGATAGCACTGCAGTGGATATCTATTTGGGCAATATCAATCTCTCATCAACGCTTTGGGACACACTAAAGTCTGATACAAATTCATACCAGCGAAAAGGAATCATTACCAAAGATGGCATTCCTTTCCTACACGATTTTCATCCAAAATGGGCATATGTTTATCCAGGATGGCGGCCAGTAATAGGACATAATGTTTTTCTCGGCGACAGTGCCGGAAATCTTACAACAACAGCTATCCCAAGCGGTGTGAACCAAGCAAGTTACAATGTTGGTATTGGATATAAAGCATTGTGCTCCAATCAGCTGGGAACAAGAAATATTGCAATTGGTTCTGAAGCACTTGGCAGCAACACAGATGGAATTAACAATATTGCGATTGGATGGGAGGCAGGAATGTATGGATCGGAAATAGGAGATACCAATAGAGTTGGAGTAGAGAATATATTCATTGGTAATCAGACTCAGCCGCAGTATGCCAATGATTATAACGAGATTGTTATCGGTCATGCCGCCAAAGGAAACGGAAGCAATACAGCTACTTATGGCAATGCTAACATTAAGGGACACTACTTTACAACAGGGAAGGTTCAAATTAACGATACCCTGATAGTAAATAGTAATGATGCAGGAATAATAGTAAATAGCAGTAGTGGTGGAATAAAAACAATAAGTAACAATGCAGGAACTCCTACGGGCATTATAATAGACAATTCTGGAGTAAGAGGAGTAGCAAGGATTGCTTGGGAAGGAGGACCTGTTTATGAGCTCGGAACGATACTGGGCGCTCGGGGAAATAATTATCCAATGAGATTTACTACCTCAGATACAGAAAGAGTAAGAATAACCAAAGATGGGAAAATTGGTATCGGGACGCCCGTTCCTTCTGCTAAATTACAAATAAATGGTGGTTCACATGATTCTGTGCAGATAGATACACTTGGGAATATTACATCTTCGAAATCAATAAAAATAAAAACCGATAAAGATTCAGTTGGCATTTCAGTGCATAAAATTTCAGTTTTTTCTGACTCTATCTGTGGAAAGGTAAATTTTAACGACCAACAAATGCAGCGGTTATTTATTCCAGGCCTTGACACTACAGATATTGCAATTCTAACAGCTGAAAACAATCCGGCGATATTAGCAGATTCGATCAAAGGAGATACTCTGATAATCAGAACTTATACACTTGATACTGTTCATCAGTTTGTTCCATATCGGTATACCGGCAAAGTGAATTATTTAATTCTCAGGAAATGATAAAGAAAATCTATTCAGATAATAGGGTCATTTTCTGGGATGGCAAAAAAAATGAGGACTTTATTAGGCTGTTGGCATTAAGGATAAAGGAATACGCTACTATCCCGAAGATAAAACAATTCGTTATTGACAAGACTCCTGAAGATATATATTATTATGCCCGTAATATTATTTCTTATGCGAGAGATCCGAGAGAATATAAAGGATTCCTGCATCGACTGATTGACTTATTCGGTAATGACTATAAGCCTTACCTCAAACAATATGAAGAATTCCTCAAAGAAAAAAATAAAGAAATGGAACTGATTATTGCGCCACCAGTTATAATTGATATGTTTAATAGAGGAATTAAGGTGATTGGAGACTGTGACGATAAAACATTATTTTTGGGTAGCTGTCTTGTTGCTATGGGATATCCTGTAAAGGTAGTGGGTGCAATGTTTATTAAAGATTCGTCTTCACGAGGGATAAACCACGTCTATCTGGAATATCAGGATGAGACAGGAGAGTGGATTCCTCTTGAAGCCTCAACTTACAGGTTACGTTTTGGGGAAAAATCCGATAAAGCAATTCCTCTAATGAAAATTTTGGTATCTCCAGAGATAAAATATACAGCAAGTTATTTGGATGCTTTAATAAAAGATAGTGTCCAGGAAATAGATTCAATAAAGGAGAAGATATGGACAATTTGAAAAGAAATAATTTAGTAAGAAGTTATTATGGCGTCTGGAATGATGCTTTTGTAGAAGATATAGTTGAAGTTGAAGATGTTAGTGGAGTATTTGACTGGTTCAAGAATATAGGGAAGAATATAGGGAAAGGAACAAAAAAGGCAATGGATGCAGCGGCAAAATTGGTGACGAAACCAATAAAATTTGTTTTCACAAAAGCCTGGCTGGTCGCCAGGATTCCTCTTTTCGTTCGAGTGGGAATGTTAGCAGTGGAAAAAGCAAGACAGAGAGGAAAGAAAGTCCAGACAAAAAAAGATGTAGAAGAAGTTTTGAAAAGTGATAAAGAATTTCTTGCTAAGGTTGAAGATGAAGCAAAAAAATCAAAGCTTGAAGCAGCGGGAGGTAAAAAAGGCATAGGATTATCGCCAGAAATAGCTGAAGCAGTTGAATCTCCTCTTGCTCCTGCAATCATAGCCGCGATTATCAGTGCGGTAGCATCGTTGATAATTAAGGCTATTGATACATTTCAACAAAAAAAGGAAGCAGGTAAATCCAGGGAAGCAGCAATGACGGAAACGTTGAGTGAACTACCAAGCACACCAGAATACCAAAATTTTCTACAGGAACTAAAGATGGATCCAAAGCAGCCAGGTGGTGGAGCTCTCGCCGAAGAAACTATGACTCCCTCTCAAGGATTCAAAGATTGGTTAAGTCAATATTGGTATCTGCCTGCGATAGGAGGAGGAGTAATTCTGCTTACAATTCTATTGGTTGCTACAGCAGGTAAGAAGAGAGAAGCTGCACCAGTTTATATGCCACCATATTATCCTCCATATCCTCTCTATCCTGGGAGATAATTATGAATAGGATTAAAAACATTCATTTAGAGACACGAGTTGAACAGAAAATGGAAGAACTCATTAAAGATTATTCACCAGTAGATGTATATGAGAGAGAAAGATTAATTGAAGGTGTAAAAGAGATAAAGAAAAGGTCGCAAGATTTGCTTGACGCTTTGGAAGGAGAGGGAGTATTACAATGGATGGTTAATATTATCTCGTTTGGCACCTATAAAGGAGCAAAAGGTTCTATTAAGGACTTTCTTACGAACACAATTTATGACTGTGATAGATACCTGAATTATTTGAAAACTGAGGCTGAAGGTGGAAAATATAAATACTTTGAAAAATACAAAATGGGAGGATATCCTCGTGGCTGGTTATCATCAGTAAAAGATCATTTGACATTTTTAGATGAAGAGATAGCAAGATGGAATAGAGATACAACGCTTATGCGGGCACTTGCTCAGTTAGAAAGAGGAATTACTACAATTTTAACAGCCTTGTGGAATGCTATTAAAACTGTTCTGTCTCTCGTAGGAAGACTAACTAAGAAAACGTTTGAGACTGTTACTACTATAATAAGCATACTTCCATTCTTAATAATAGGCATCCTTGCTGGAACTGGTTTTCTGATATATAAACTTATCACTGCAAATCCAAAAGAAAGTAGAGAACTTGCAACAACACTATTACTTAAGAAAATTAAGTAAGAGTTAAGAGTATGGAGAAGGTTTATAAAGCAAAGATACTTGATAGAGAAGAGATAAGAAAACAAATTAAGAAAGCAATCGCACTTTACCGTGAAACTGCCTTCAGAATGCCTGATAAGATTCTACTATCTGAAGTAAGGCTACCGAGAATTCTTAAGAATGGGAAAATTATTGATTTGAACGAGAAATATAAAGATGCTACTTTTGTAGGCACGATAATTGGCGGAATAATTGCAATTCCTTATATCGCAGTGAAAGGAAGCGGACGATTTGGATTTGTCCATTTTGTCAATGCTCCCGTTTATCTTGTAGTAGACCCTGAAGATAGAAAAAGGATCTACTTCGCATTCGGAAAATTAGAATACAAAGATGTTGGAATAATAGGATAGGTGTCTATGGAAGGGATAGTAATTAATCCTTTGGAAGAAGAAATTTCAGTCCCTATTACAGATGAGAAGAATACAGAAATTTCTGGATTCAGATTTGAAAAAAATAAGTGGACAGCAGAGGAAGCTGTTCACTGGGTTAAAGGGAAGCTCTCGGTTAAAGAAGGACAATTCAAAACCGATGAATCAAAAGAATATATAGATGTTGTTTTTAAATCATTCTCACCTTCTGACAAGATAGTGGCGATTAATAAAGACAGAGGAATTTGGGGATTTTTAAGGAAAGTTCCTGTTGATGAAATAGCGGGAACAGCAGAAAATCCTCTCAAAATTACAAAGGAGGTGTTAAACTTTATCCTTGCAGATGCGAATAAAGATAAATCTCCAAAGGAAATAAACACTCTGTTGCAGGATAAGTTTAACATCCGTCTGCATCCAGCCACTATCTGGAAGGTAAGAAGTGGTAAATATCCTCTGTCTGAAAAGAGTCTGGATGCAGAAGTAAGTGAAGTAAGTGAAGCGGAAACAAAAAAGGAGGTAAGTATGTCTGAGAATCCGCTTGCTGAGAATCCTCTCATAGCGGAACTGTTGGCTAATCCAACAATTCCGATTATGCGGACACGATGGTTTGCAGAAACAGCATCCGAGATGTATAAAAAGGGGCTGACTGCAGACGAAATTGCCCGTCATATGAACGAAACGCTCAAGATGATTGAACCTCAATGGGTTAAATTAGCAAGACTACGTATTGGGAAAAAAGGAACGAAACCGAGATTTAAAGAGACGATTACACCGAAAAAGGTTATAAGAGCGTTGACAGGCGTTTATTCTAAATCAAAAGGTGCCTGGATTGTAAAACCAATTCTCCCGATTAAGCCAACAGAACAGATTACGACAAAGGCAAAGCTTATGAGTCCGCAGATGCTCCGTGGAATGGGAAGGAAAATCTATGAGGAAACGAAGAGTATTCCTGAAACACTGAAAAGGCTTGGAAAAGAATTTGAAGAGGCAAGAAAGAAAAGGAAGTATAAGGCTGGTCAGTCTCCAGAAGCACAACGGATGCGTGAAGAGTTCTTAAGGGAAGGCAGCTTGAAAGCAGGTTACGTTCCCAGAATAGCAACAGCTGAGAGAATAAAAAAGATGCTTGAAGCGAAATTGGCAAAAGGGAAGATTTCAAAGTTACG
>CBFGJQ010000044.1:0-14483 GCA_965649095.1 Caldifarciminota bacterium
AGCATCATGATTTTGGGATTACAAAAGAAGAATATTTCAGGGTTAATGAGGGTGGAACGATAAATCTCCTTAATTGTATGGCTAAACTGAATATAAAAAATTTGATTTTTTATAGCAGTGTTGCAGTCTATGGGACACAGAATAAACCAACAACTGAAGAGAGTCCACTTATGCCCGATACCGATTATGGAAGGTCAAAACTTGCCGCAGAAAGGGCAATTTTAAAATGGGCAAATGAAGGTAAAAATAGAAATGTAATTATAATAAGACCGACGGTAATTTTTGGCCCGGAGAATTATGGTAATGTCTATAATCTGATTGATAAGATATATAAAAAGAGGTTTATCTTTGTTGGCGATGGTTCCAATATCAAATCCGTTGCCTATGTGGAAAATCTTGTTGATGCAACGATTTTTCTAATGGAACATTTAAAGCCCGGTGTTCAAATTTTCAATTATTCTGACGAGCCACAGATGACGACAAAGGAAATCGTTAATATAATAACCGAATTTATGCCCCACAGTATACCCCAATTTAAGATACCATTATCAATCGCAGTATCTGTGGGCAGCATCTTTGATATTCTTGCAAAAATAACCGGTTATAACTTTCCAATCACTGCCAAAAGGATGAAAAAATTCAATACCGCCACACATCATAAATCTGAGAAAATCAGGCAATTGGGATTTGAGCAGAAGATTTCAATAAGAGAAGGGTTTAGAAGAATGATTGAATGGTATTTGAAGGCAGTTGATAGTAAAAATTAGTTGATGGGTTGGGGCTGAGATGCTGGTTTTTATTTAACCACTTACCAAATTTTATTTTATTCTGTGTCTTTCTTCTCAAAATATGCCTTGACCTTTTCGAGAAAATTTATATGTTTGACGAATTTAACTTCAAACTCTTTTAGCAAGTGCGCTCCTTTCTTTAATAATAATTTAATACAAAATCCCGTCTAGCTCTACCTTTTCTTTTAGAATTATTTGTAAATCTCTCTATATTCCATCTTCGTCTTTATAAAAAACCTCTGCCGCGTATTCGATGGGATATTTATCGGGGCGATTTCTAAGGTGATAAAAACATACCGCAATATCTACATCAGATAATTTATTGGCATTGCATCTTCCATAAGAGCCATATAAGAAGGCAACATCGCTTCTTTGTCTGAATTATTCTCTTAAGGTTTCAAGATACTCAGGGGGATACCCCTGAAAACCTCCGCTATACAGCAAATGTTTTCTCAAGGCAAAAACCTTCTTTATAATACATATTGCCTTTCCTGAATATCTTGTGCCTTTTCTTTATATAATGAAAAATTTCATCATCAGGGCTAAAGCCCCTGAACCCCCCAACCCTCACCCTCCTTTCTTCTTAACGGTTCCAAAACCGCTCCAGCAGGAGGGGGCTTCCCAGCCCCGATTTATAATCGCGGTTAGGAAACCGCTCCCACCGGGGATAACTTCCTGCCTCCTCTTGCCTTTTTGCCCTTAACCTCTTGGCCATTTAACCCGCATTATTCATATTAAACTTTGAAATGAATATTTTTCCCAAAGATTGGCTTGATTTTGGGTATCTTCTTACAAATTTAAACTGATTTCTAAATCGGAAGGAATCACTTCCTGCAAAATTTGTAGTATTTTAGCAAAGACGCACCGTCTCTTTCCCTAACGCCCCAACCTTAAGTAATTTCAACCGAATCGTCTCAATCGTCGCCCGCACCAACTCCGTCCCTTTAAGCACATCCGCCCGAAAATTAGAAACTAAAACATAAGCCAGACTGTGCAACAATAACCGAAAGGCATTCGCCGTTGCGCGGCTAAAGGAGTTAATTTATCTCGCCCGGTGATTGTTAAAATACTGGGTCAATACGCAAATATTGGGCATCATTGGCATCCTCATAACCAGCAATAATGCCATAAACTCGCTGACGAATAAGGTCAATATATTGATGGTCAACAAGATAGGAAATCCGTTTATCAATGAGCTGCGGGACTACCTTTGGGGTGAAGTTTATTTTTTCATCATATTCACGAATCAACAAAAGTCCGGTATCCGAGGTAATATCACCGCCATTAAAATTGATGGTTACAATCTTATCCGCTCCCGACCTGCATCGGCGCTGAATTTGCCAAAAAGAATATGAATAATCCGGGCTAATTTTATTAAATTTTTAATATTTTCTGGTAATCCTATTACTTCAACTACTTTAAAGTCTTTTCTTGGGTGTAAATAAGGTCCCTTTCCGTTTGCAAAAATCCATTGACATTTCTTTTTTTTTGAATATAATTAAAAAGAATAGACCATTATTTAAGCGAGGATGGCGGAACTGGCAGACGCGCTGGATTTAGGATCCAGTCCTTATG
Organism: Caldifarciminota bacterium; assembly: GCA_965649095.1. Classification (GTDB taxonomy): domain Bacteria; phylum Hydrothermota; class Tepidihabitantia; order SM23-42; family JAOAFX01; genus JBDRWI01. Next base: position 2,364 of record CBFGJQ010000044.1, read on the forward strand.
GGTGGGGGTTCAACTCCCCCTCCTCGCAGAACCAGGACAAATTTTCTTAAGGAGTTAAATTTGAATTATCAGATAATAACGGAAAGTGAAGTGGAAAAGGAGGTGGAATTTTTCCTTTCTCCGGAAGACTTTGGCCCTGCCCTGGATGAAGAGGCGGAGAGGCTCCGCCGGAAGGTCTCTATTAAGGGATACCGAAAGGGCAGGGCACCCAGAAAAGTGGTATATTCCCTTTATAAAGATACAATAAGGGCAAATGCCTTAAATAAGATCGTTTCTAAATCTTACTTGAAACTCTTAAAGGAGAAAGGGTGGCAACCAGCCACTAAACCGGAATTGCTCAATATTGAGGATGGTGAAGGGGTCAAATTCCGTTTGCGGATTGAGGTAATTCCCGAATTTGATGTAGAAAATTATCTGGGATTGGAACTGCTCAAGAAGAGGCCACTTCCTTTTGATTATCTCCTTGAGGAGGCAATGAATAACCTTCGGGAAAGGCATGCTGTAATAAAAGAAACAAACGAACCAGCCGCGGTGGATAGTTTCGTTACTATGGATATGGAGATAATAAAAGAGAATAGAGTCCAGGAGCGGAGAGGTGACATTACGGTAAAGGTTGGCGACCGTTCTTTACCAGATGAGTTAAATCGTGCCCTTGTAGGTATGAAGAAGGGAGAAGAGAAGGAGGTAGAGATTGGAGATGCATGCTGGAGGGTATATATAAAAAAGATTGAGGAGAAGATTTTGCCCCAAATAGATGACGACTTTGCCCGCTCGCTCAATTACAAAAATCTTCAAGAACTGGTGGAAAAGGTTTCTAAGACGGTGGAAAAAGAAGAAGCGGAGAGACTGGAAGAGGAATTAGAGGAATCGCTTGCCCGGATTCTCCTTGAAAGGAATCGCTTTCCCGTGCCCAAATCCCTAATTAGTTTTGAATATCAATTGATTTTGGAAGAGAATAACCTTGCTGACTCTGAGGCAAACAGAAACCGTTTCTGGGATACTGCTGAAAAGAGGGCCCGTTTCAATCTAATCCTTGAGAAGATTGCAAAAAAAGAGGGAATAGAGACCCCTGAAACCGAAGTAATATCATTACTGAAAGATGGGGATTCTGAGTTAAACAGGGAAGAAAAAAAGGGCTATATTGAATATCTCCGGAAGGTAATCAACAGAAGGAAGACCATGGAGTTTCTCCTGAAAAACGCCGTGGTTAGTGAGAGAGAAAGGATTGTTTCACCCGGGGAGGTGGATAATGTTAACTATTCCATTCGTCATTGAACAGACCGGGCGGGGTGAGAGGGCTTATGATATCTACTCCCGGCTGCTGAAGGAGAGAATTGTCTTTATCGGCACACCGATTGATGATACAGTTGCCAACCTGGTGATGGCACAACTACTATTCTTAGAGGCGGAAGACCCGAATAAGGATATCTTCCTTTACATCAATTCTCCGGGCGGAATTGTCTCATCAGGACTTGCCATATATGATACAATGCAATATATAAAGCCTCAGGTTTCAACAATCTGCATCGGAATGGCGGCAAGTATGGCCGCCCTCCTCCTTGCTGCTGGTGCCAAGGGGAAGCGGTACGGCCTTCCCCATTCCCGGATTATGATTCACCAGCCGGAAGGTGCATTCCAGGGGCAGGCTGCGGATATCGCAATCCATGCCCGGGAAGTCCTTACCATCCGGGAAATTTTAAACAAACTCTTTTCAAAACATACCGGTCAGACCGAAGAGAAAATCAGCAAGGACACAGACCGCAATTACTTTATGTCGGCTCAGGAGGCAAAGGAATACGGAATTATTGACGAGGTAATCTTAACCAGGAAGTCCTGAATATGAAATTGGTCTGTTCATTCTGCCAGCGCCCCAGAACCGCCGTAAAGAGGCTTTTTCGGGGTAATCGTGCCTATATCTGTGATGAATGTATCAAACTTTGCAACGAACTCTTAGAGGACGAAAAGAGAACTTTTACCCAGCCCAACTTCATCCTGCCCAAACCCCAGGAGATAAAGTCTTTTTTAGACCAGTATGTCATCGGTCAGGAACGGGCAAAGAGGGTGATATCGGTCGCGGTATATAATCACTACAAAAGGACAATGGTTCCGGATGATGAGATCGAATTGCAGAAGAGCAATATTCTCTTTATTGGCCCCACCGGAACCGGAAAGACCCTGCTCGCCGAGACATTATCGCGCCTCCTCCATGTGCCATTTTCCATATCCGATGCCACACCCCTGACGGAGGCCGGATATGTTGGGGAGGATGTGGAGAATATCCTTTTGAGGCTAATTCAGGCCGCCAATTACAACATTCAGGCCGCCGAAATCGGAATCGTCTATCTTGATGAAGTGGATAAGATTGCCCGAAAGGGTGATTCACCATCAATCACCAGGGATGTCTCGGGCGAGGGTGTGCAGCAGGCATTGCTGAAAATCCTGGAAGGGACTGTCGCCAATTGCCCTCCCCATGGTGGGAGAAAACACCCGGAGCAGGAGTATATTCCAATAAACACAAAGAAGATTCTATTTATCCTGGGCGGGACCTTTGATGGAATTGAAGAGATAATTATGAGGCGCCTGAAGAAGACAAAGATCGGATTCATGACCGATATGCAACTTAATGAATTGACCTACGATGAAATTCTCGCCCAGATTGAACCAGAGGACCTGATAAAATATGGGCTTATCCCGGAGTTTGTAGGCCGGGTTCCGGTTATTGCTCCCTTCCACAAACTTTCTCAGGAGGCACTCAAAGAGGTCTTAACCAAGCCCCGTAATGCCCTTATTAAGCAGTATGCAAAATATTTTGAGATGGAGGGGGTGAAGTTGGAATTTACCGATGAGGCGATAGAGGAGATTGTTAACCAGGCATTGAATTATAATACCGGGGCAAGGGCATTGAGGTCAATCCTTGAGAAGTTTATGCTTGATATTATGTTCAACCTACCCAACCTTTCTGGTTGTGAGAGATGTATAATAACAAAAGAGGTAATAACACAAAATGCTGCACCAAGGTATATTGAAGCGAAAAAGAGACACGCCCAGTAATCCCTTTAATCAGGATCTATGAGGATTAAAGAGTCTTTGTATCTAAGTTTTACCCGCCGGCGATTCATGAGGTTCTTCAAGCCGTTTGAATTCAAAAGGGGGCTGCGCCTCTTCGTCTCGGTTCCGAGTAACCTGAAAGAATTTCTGGAAAGTCTGCCCTTCTTAGGGGCACTGAAGAAACTTGGAGAGATTGTCCTTCTGGCACCAAGGAACTTTGAGGAGATTCGCGAAATATTAAATCCAAGTCTATTTCAAAATTTTTTTTATTATAGCAATCTCACCCCTTTGAATAGAGAATTTAGTCTTCTAAAAAGGCAGATTATGGATTTGCGATTTCATTATTTAATTGAATTGAATAGACCGGCCAACCTTGCCCTGCCCTATTTGATTCCTGCTTCCTGCCGGATAACATTTTATGATTCAAAATATTTCCCTTTTTATAATATCTTAATAAAAGACAAAATTTCTGCCCTCTATCCCTTCTTCCAGATTGAAGGGGCAGACCCGAAAAGACAGTTCAAGTTCTCAAAAGTAGAACTTAAAAATTTGCGCCGGGTATTACCCGGAGAAGAACCGGTCGTCTTTGTTAATGGCGAAGATAAGGAATTTACCTGGTCAGGGGGTAAATTTATATTTGATAGAAAGAGACAAAGGCTCAGCGAGGCAATGAAGACCCTTTATCTCTGTGCTGCCTATTGTGGCATTGATGATGAACTTGCCTCTTTTGCCCGGATTTTTGATAAACAGATTATTCAGTTATGAGTGATAAATTGACGGCATTTACTGAATTTTTAGATGAGCTGGGGAAGATGAATCTCTGGGAATTGAGTGTGAAGGATATTGCCAAGAAGATTGGTGAATTTTTGGAGGCGGGTAAATTTTCCATCTTTTCCAACGGTCTTCTAATCTATCATTGGGCGGAATCAGAAAGTTATATAAATCCATCAGGGATCGCTGAGAAAGATTTTGTTAAAGAAAATTATAAAAATCTTCTAAGATTTTCACTCATCAAAAATAACGAGGTCTATCATCTCTATTTTGATTGTCCGAAAGAGGTCTCCAGCTACACCTCTGAATGCGCCTTAATAGAAAGACTTTTGGATATCCTTTCCCAGAGTATCTCAATTCGTGATTTCTCCCGAAACCGAATCACAGAATCCCAGATAATCAATGAATTAAATTTGAATGTGATTACAACCCTCAATGAAAGGAAGATTATCTGGTATATTGAATCCGCAGCCCAGAAGATGCTCCAGAGTGAGGTCTTCTTATTCTATGCAGTTGATGATAAATTGGTCGGTCGCGATAGAACATACCCCTTAAAGATTCTATCCGATGAACTTTATCACCAGTTATTTAGGGCGCGGCAGATCTTTTATGCAAAAGATGGTAATAATAAGTTCCTCAAATCGCTCTTCAGGAGGGGGTATTTCAGCGAGGCGATATTTATCCCCTTTATGATCAAGAATGATTGTCGTGGGTTCTTTGTCTTACTGAATGGCACAAAAGACCTTGACCAGAAGGATTTCATCACCAAATTGAAGTTTTTGGGGAATCAGGCATCAATCGCCCTGGAACGGATTGAACTCTTTGGGGCATTAAATCGGGCATTGAAAGAGAGCCATGGACTTCAGGAGATTGCCCGGATTATGTTAACCCCTTATGAACTACGCTCAGTCTTTGATGAATTATTAAGGCGTGCCCAGCGTCTCCTTGGCTTTAAGAAGATTTTGCTTTCCCTTTATAATCCTGATACCCAGGCATTTGACCGGGTAAATGGGATAGGCATCTCTAAGCGTAAATTGAAAGTAGCCCGAAAGATTCATCCACCCCTTACGGTAATTAAAAATCTCTTTAAAGATTGTTATCGTATTTCCCACTCTTACTATATTCCAGCCGAGGATGTGGATAGAGAAGTCCAACCGTATATGGTATATAAGACGGTAAAATTTAAAAAACGGATTGAGAAATTCTGGGTGGCGGGCGATATCTTAGTCTCGCCAATATACTCAAGGGAGGGAGAATTACTGGCGATGCTTTCCCTTGATGAGCCATACGACAACCTTGCCCCAACAAGGGAAAAGGTTAGATTGCTGGAGGCATTCGGTGACTTTCTTGGACTGGCGATCGAGAATCATAATCTCTTCCAAAAGATTGAACGGCTCTCTTATACCGACGAATTAACGGGATTGCCCAATTACCGTTTCTTTAAGGAGAAGTTGACCCAGTTTATTGAAAAAAGGGTCACTCCGATTAGTATCATCCTTGTAGACCTTGATGGTTTCAAGATGATAAATGACCGCTATGGCCACCTCTTTGGTGATGAAATCCTCAAGATTACAGCTTCATCCCTTTTTAAGGCGGTCGGGAGGGATGGATTTGTAACCCGGTATGGTGGTGATGAGTTTATTATAATCTTACCCAAGGTGGGTATTCGGGGTGCAAAGAACAGAATTAAAGAGTTTGAGAAGATTTTATCTTCAAATAGTAATACAAAAAAGATAGGGTTCTCCTGTGGTATCGCCCTCTATCCTGAAAATGGGAAGAATTATGCCGAGCTTATTGACTACGCAGATAAAAGATTGTATCTTGAAAAGAGGGAAAAGTATGGAACGGACATGGCACCGGTCAACTAATGAGGCACCAAGAGGAGGGGGATTTACCTCCCGGACACTTGCCGTCTATTTCCTAATCGGAATCGGAGGTATTGGTGTTGTCACCTATCTCTATTCCAGTTATCTCATCCAGAAGATCAGAAAAGAGACCGAGACAACGTCAAGGATCTTTGCCAAATATGCCTCGGGACCGGGGATGGGCGAAGAGGCATTGTTGAATCTCCTGTTTCAGGAGGTGATTCAGAAGATAGACTTTCCGGTTGTCCTGACCGATGCCTCTGGAAATCCCTATTCAGCAAAGAATATTAAGGGCAATAACTTAAAGGAGGTAGTAAGGCAACTTGACCGAAGTCACGAGCCAATCCCGATTGTCATAAGACAGGGGGGCGATTCAACCCTGGTTGGCTATGTCCATTATGGACTCTCACCCTTTACCCGGGCATTGAAGATTATTCCATTTTTGCTGACTGCATTTTTGCTTGCCTTCTTATTTTTGGGTTTCTGGGGATATCTGATTTACCGAAAGAGTGAGGAAGAGAAGATCTGGAATTCGCTTGCCAGGGAGACTGCCCACCAGCTTGCCACACCGCTCTCTTCGCTTGGTGGCTGGCTGGAGGCAAGCAAAGGAAGTATCACAAAGGAAGTTTATGATGGAATTGCCGAGGATGCCGAGCGGATGAAGGAGGTTCTTGAAAAATTCTCCCGTATCGGGATGCCCCCGCGCTTGATTGAGAAGGAACCCGATGCTACAATCAAGAAGGCAGTCGCTTATATAAAGAGGCGTGCCCATAAGAAAATAGAATTCATTGAAGATTACAAGCCGCTACCAGTAATAAAATTTGATGAAATCCTTTTAGACTGGGCAGTGGAGAATATCTTGAAGAATGGTCTCGATGCGATCGGTGCGAATGCGGGTAAGGTTACGGTAAAGACACTACTCGCTGATGGTGGGGCAGTCATTGAAATCTCTGATACTGGCCCCGGTATAAAAAAGGAAAAAGAGATTTTTAAACCCGGTTATACTACAAAGAAGTATGGGTGGGGTCTTGGTCTTGTGCTTACAAAGAGGATAATTGAGGACTATCACCGGGGGAGGTTAACATTGAAGAAGACTGGGACAGAGGGAACGACCTTTCAGATCTTTATTCCCGGGAGCAAGAAATGAAAATCTTATGGATTGATGATGAGATTGACTTATTAAAACCATTTATCTATCTCCTCACCAACGAGGGATATGAGGTAAAGACTACCACCTCGGGGGAGGACGGGGTAAGGATTGCCAATCAAGAGGTCTTTGATCTGATCTTCCTTGATGAGATTATGCCCGGGGTTGATGGGCTGGAGGTCCTGCGGAGAATAAAATCTCAAAATCCTCAGCAACTGGTGGTTATGGTTACCAAGAGTGAAGAGGAGGCATTAATGAGACAGGCCTACGGGGGCTGGGTTGATGACTATATCACAAAACCGTTCAGTTTCAACCAGTTACTTTCGGCATTGAATAGGATTTTAAAGAGAAAGAATCTGATAGAAGAGAAACTCGGCGAAGACTACTCAGCCCAATTTCGTAGTAGCACGGAGCCGACTGATTATAAAGAGTGGATTGAATATTACCGCCGCCTTGTGACCTGGGATTTGAGATTTTTGGAATTTGGTAGTAAGGAGATCAAGGAGATGCACAATCAAAAGAAGCAGGAGGCAAACGTCGGTTTTAATAGATTCATTGACTATGGATACAAAGATTTTATTAAGGGAAAAGGACCGATTCTTTCGCATAACCTCTTTACCCAGGCAATCTTACCCACGATGAGCCAGGGACCACTCTATTTTATCATCTTTGATTCAATGCGCCTTGACCAGTATCTAAAACTGCTTCCCTATTTAAGGGATTACTATGAGGTAAAGACAGATTATTACTACTCAATTCTCCCCTCCGCCACCCCATATTCAAGAAATAGCATCTTCAGTGGATTATTACCTCTGGAAATCGTTCAGCACTATCCTCAGTACTGGCTCTTTGAGGAGAAGGGGCAGAATAGATTTGAGAAGGAGTTATTTACCGAATTCTTAAAGAGGCATAACCTGAGATTTAACTTCTCTTTTTATAAACTCTCGACAATTGAAGAGATAGAAAAGAATCTCAAAAAGATTGCTGGCGATAATATGGATATTACAGTTGTGGTAATAAACTTCTTTGACCTCCTGCTCCATTCAATTCCAGGAAGAGGGGATATGAAGGGGATGCTTGATGATGAAAGGATTCTCCTCAACCTCTTAGGATTCTGGTTTCCGTCCTCGCCAATCTTTGAACTATTTAAAGAGATTGCCCGAAAGAAGAAGCGGATTGTTCTGACGACTGACCATGGATTCATCCATGTGCGGCGGCCAACGATCGTCTATGGTGGACGGGAGATTTCTCCAAATCTGAGATACAAATATGGTCCCGCCTTGCGGGCCGATGAAAGGACTGCTTTAGTGCTAAACAACCCCGGCGCGTTATATCTGCCCGTAGAAAACCCATCGGTTCGTTTTGTGATTGCCCGTGAAGATTACTATTTTATCTACCCTACAAAGCCCACCGAGTATGAAAGGGAGTATAAATATACCTTCCAGCATGGTGGAATTTCAATGGAGGAGATGATTCTACCGATTGGCTTTCTAAGTCAGAGGTGATTTGGCAATTACAATCTTATCCCGACCGGTATTCTTCGCCTGATAAAGGGCACGGTCAGCCTGCTCAATAAGTTCTATTCGGTTACGTCCATCCTTTGGATAATGGGCAACGCCAATGCTCACTGTAAACCTTAGCCTTATCTGATTGAATCTTATCTCGGACTTATTGATATGGTCTTTTACCCGCACTGCCATCTCAATGCCCTTTTTCAGATTATATCCGGGCAGGATAATTGCAAATTCTTCACCACCGTAGCGAGCAGAAATCCCGCTCTGAAATATAAGTCGCCCGATAAATTTCAGGACCTCATCCCCGGCCTGGTGGCCATAGGTATCGTTTATCTTTTTGAAGTGGTCAATGTCCAAAAGTAAAAGAATCAATTCCCGATTCCTTTTGAGTTCCTCCTCCAAGACCTCCTGGAAATGGCGATGGTTATAAAGCCCGGTTAGACCATCCCTTACGGAGAGTTCTTTTACCCTTTCATATAAGATTGCCCTCTGCCAGGCAAGTGCCAACTGGGAACCGAGGATATTCAATGCCTTCACATCATCCTCATTGAATCTCCTTCTTTGGTTGTCCTCAAGCCAGATAACACCGAGCGTTTCATTATCATTCTTGACCGGAATGCCAACGAAGGAGCCGCGGGGTCTCCTTTCACCCTTCTTAAGGATAACTATATTCCCCTCGGTAAGGTCTTCTTTTAAGATATAGTTCTTATGCCTTGCCACCATTCCTACCAGCCCGTCATCAAGGGAGAATCTTGTATTCTCCTTAAGATATGTTGATTCCAATACAACCCCCTGGTTATTTAGCTCATCAATGGCCGCGATAGAAAGGTCATCACAGTTTAAGACCGTCTTGAATGACCTTTTTGTCTCGGCGAGGATTGTCTTCAATTCCAAGCCGAGCTGGAATTTCCTTGCCAATTCTGCAATTGCGGAGAGATAAAGTGCCTCAGAGCGCTCTTTCTCATACAATCTCAGAACGGCAATTATGTATCCGGCGCCCCTTGCCGCAATGTCGAAAAGAACCTTATCATCCTCATTAAATGAATTATCCTTGCGGTCAATGACCAAAACCCCCTCCACCTTATCCAAAATAGAAATGGGTGCGATGATGGCGGAGTTAATCTTCAACTCACCGCGATAATATCCAAGTTCGGCCGGGTCCTGAATAAATTCCTTTATCAAGACGGTCTTCTTTTCCGCTATTATCTGATGATAGAGTCCCTGTCTTGCATCAATTACTACCCCGGGATTGAACAACTCCGAGTGCGAAAAGCCCTGAATGAGCACAAGTTGTCTGTCTATATAGGCAAAGATTGCGGTAGTATAACCCTTGAAGATATTGTGGATGAATTTTACATAATAGAGCAAGGGTCTTTCTATACCGGGATGGCGATCAATCTCTTTAATTGTAGTAACTATTCGCTTCGCCTCAAAATCTCCGGGACGGAAGAGGTCTTCTCTTCCCTCGTATCTTATTAAAGATTTTCTTAAATTATCCTCCTTAAGGAGAAATTGATGGATGATAAAGCCGATGAGTAAAATCTCAAAGATGAGAAATGAAATCAGGTAAGGTGAAGAATTATCTTTTAGTATTCCCGATAGAACCTCACTGAATAAGATAAGCGCGCCAAACTGCCAGTATCCGCTCCATTTCTCTTTATAACCCACTAAGGGAAGTGTCAAGAAATATAATGGAAAGAGGGGGGAAGACTGCCCTCCGGAGAGTTGAATAGATAAATTAGAAACTATTCCCATAAGCAAGGTGTGGAAAAACTCAATTCTAATCTTAAAGAAATAGAATAGATAGTAAAAGATAATTATCCCAACAAGGATATAGAAGAACCTATCGGTTAGGTTTTTTTGAAAGAGACCAAGTCCGGAAAGGACAAAATATATAACCGGAATAATAACAGATAATCTCTTAGCCAATCACCAACCCCTTAAGCTCGCTATTCTACACTTCGCGCCTGAGTGCCTCACGAGCAAGATTTACGATGTATCTATCCTTACTGTGAGTAAGATTTTCGAGGATCTCCCTTACCTCCGGACTATCTAACTTTAATAGGGTGGCAATGCCCAATTCCTTTAGCGTCTGGGCAGATGAATCATCGCGGCCGGCCAGTGACGCAAGGAAATTTCCAACCGCACCTGCGGACTCATTTACCCTCTTTTCACCGATCACCTTCAATAATTCTATATGGAGATTGTCATTCTTCTCCTTGAAAAGGGGAAGGAGTTCCATAATCTTTTCTTTGGTAATCGCCTTTTTTAAGCCACGCAATGCCTCGGTCTTTACCTCCATTGACTTGTCAGAGAGTGCCCTCTCAACCCCTTCCAGGTATTGGAGTTTACAGAATGTCTTCACCAGTTCTACCCGAACCCGGTCATCAGGGTCATTGAGCAGGCCGATAAGTTCCGCTGCGACCCGATTCTCCCCAATATCACCGAGGACCGCGACGATATTTCTCCTTAAAAACCATTCCGGGGCATCAATATTCTTTATCAAAATCTCAATTGCCTCCTTCCCGATATTCTTCACAATATCCACAAGCTTCATCCGCAGGGAGTAGTCCTCAGCCTCTTTTAAGGTCAGAAGTGCCTCAGAGACTGCCTGTTTGCCAAACTTTATGATTGCGGAACGAACATCGGGGTAGATTCCGGTCTCCCATAAAAAGGAGAATAGTGCTGGAAGGACTGCTGGTTCACCGGTCTCACCAAGGAATTTTATGACCGACCTTTTAAACTGGGTAGAAAGTCCAGACCTGCCCAAGATCCTGTTGAATGGGTCAATGATTGACTTACATACCTTTTCCTGTTTAAATTCCCGGGCAACCTTATAAAGACCAAGCAATGGCTCAATTATGTGTAATACCAGTTCCTCAACCGATTCCTGTTCTAAGGCAATCGTCAGCCGGTTTGCAATCTCTTCAACAATTTCAAATTGCCCCTGCCGCAAAAATCGCTCACCAAGCATTATTAGGGATTTCATTCCCTCTTTCCGCAGATGGATATTCTGTGAATCCAGCATACTGTAGTATGGTTTCATTGAGATACGCAGGTCCTCTTTAGAGAAGAGGGAAGTTACCTTCTCACTCAATACTATTCCAACCTTTGCCAGATACTCATAGATGTTGGGAATCTTCTCTTTTAGGGTCGGCAGGAGTTCTGATAATCGTTCATCACTCAAAGAGCCAATAATCTTACCAATATCAACCTCATTAGAAGAACGGGCAAGAATCAGTTTGAGCAGTGTTTCGTCGTCCAGGGTTGAAAGGAAGCGCAGAACCAGTGGCTTCAATTCAAGATTCCTTAACAACTCAATCCGATGTTCCGATGGGATTTGCTCTAAAATCTTCACAACTCCCTCACGATAAGAGCTCTTTAAATCATCCGGGGCGGTCTCTAACTTCTCAGCAAGCCAGTTAAATCGGTCCTTTATTTCAGGGACCCCGCCCCCCCTTTCAACGAGTTCCTTCAAACTTCGTATTGCGGCAACAAGTTCCGCCTGCGCAATTGCCGAGGTTCCCTGACTCTTCTCAGTAGCCACCTGGACTACCGCGCCGGTTTGAACCCCAAACTTCACGGCGTTTATTTTAATTCTATCGGTTCCTTTTGATTGTAGCATTGTCGCCGCGTCTCCATACTCTTTGATTTTCATCCTGGAACTGCTTATCACCTCATAGAGATTCTTTAAATCTTCATTGGTTACACCGGAAAGGAAGGTCAGACTTTCAATATCATTCTTCTTTAATGATTCCAGGAAAGAAAGGATGGC
>CBFGJQ010000044.1:14493-17053 GCA_965649095.1 Caldifarciminota bacterium
GAGACATCAATTCTCGCATCCTGGAAGATTACGGTCTTTTCCAGAAAGTAGAAGGAAAACTCCGGGATTTCGTTATAGACCTTAACGAGTTGAGCCATCGTGCTGGCAACGACCTTATCCATCACCGGATGACCGGGTGGATATGACTTTGCGGATTTAAATCCGACCGCAAGTTCTTTTAAGAATTCAAAGGCTGGTGACCCCTGCATAGCCTATTTTAATTATTTTTTTTGCTGTGTCAATCATCTGCTTTAAGATGCCCGCCGATCTCCATAGTAATGGATGGTCGCCTTTTCAAATCTTTTAAATAATCCGCCCCGCTGTTTGACGGCAAACGAAGCGTTGACTTTCGCAAAGATTTGGTTAAGATTATAATCAAAAGGAATAATTTTCTTTTTACATCCTCCGGGGCAATGGGCTTTATGGTCTTGATAATCCAGCGCTTCTGACCTATCTCCATAGTTTTGATATGGCATTCTGTTGGTCCAATCAGGGCGAGGGGAATGACTTTAAAGACTGGGGTCTATTTGCAGGTCTGCCTTACCTTGGATTTTCTATGAAGCATCAAAAGATGCCTGTTGGCTCTTTGAATTGTCATAATATCGCATTGGCTCTGGGCAACCGAAGGCAGGGTTTAGGGATTGGCTATGAATGGGCAAAAAGTGATACAAATATCTTAAAACTCGGGCTTTTGAATCGCCCGATTAAGTTTTTTTCCATAGGGGTAGTGGGTTCATTTGCAACTGCGGGCGGTGACCAGGAGGGATATATAGATTTTGGGTTTAGACCGCTGGATTCTCTTTCAGTTTGGCAGATTCGGGGCAATAAGTCAGACACATTTTGGCTCAGAACATAGGCATAACTTCAATACCTATGGTATTAGACTCGGTGCCTATGACCGGAATATATTCCAGTCGCTTCTGCCGAGGAAAAAGAGATATCTTGAACTTGATTTGAATGGACCAATAGACTACCGGCGTTATCTCTTATTTGATAGAAAGAATATCCTTTTGTCACTTATAAAGACCATTGATATTGCCCGTAATGACCCTACCATCAGCGGTATTGCCATCAATACCCCAGGGATGCTTACAAACTGGGAAATGCGCTGGGAGTTGAGAGAAAAACTGAAGGATTTTAAATCTACCGGTAAAAGTGTCGTAATCTATATTGATGAAGTGGATTTGGTTGGCTATCATCTGGCATCGGTTGCCAACAAAATTATCCTTGACCCGGAGGGAAGTATCTTTCTGCCTGGCTTACTCAAAGGCCGCTTTTATATAAAGGGGGCCCTTGATAAGTTGGGTATTGGCGCTGATGAGTGGCGCCTCTTTAAGTATAAATCCGCGGCTGAAGTCCTATCAAGAGAGAATATGTCTGAGGCGGAGCGAGAACAATCGCAGGCAGTTGTGGATGACCTGTATAACATAATGAAGTCTGACATCTGCGCAGAAAGGAACTTCAAACCCGAAGAGTTTGATGAATTGGTGAACAAAGGGGTAATCTTTGTGGGGAAGAAAAAGGCATTTGTCTTGCCATCTGCCCTCACCTACCACCAACTGCCTAAGGATGACTACTGGGGGAAAGGCCGAAGATAGCGATCGTCTATGCACTTGGTGAATGCGCAATGGATACCGTATCAAGGCAAGAAGCCTGGTTAAAGATATTGAAGAGGTGGCCGGTAGAAAGGATATTAAGGCTCTGGTCTTTCGCGTCGATTCCCCCGGCGGTAGTGCCCTCGCCTCAGATATTGTTGCTGAGGCATTAAGGAGATGTAGTAAGAAAAAGCCGGTAATTGTAAGTCAGGGACGAGTAGCAGGCTCGGGTGGATACTGGCTCTCTATGTATGGTGATAAGATTGTTTCAGTACCGGGGACGATAACCGGCTCAATTGGTGTAATCGGTGTCTGGCTCTATAACAGGGGTTCCAAAGAGAAGTTAGGGTTTTTCCACCGATTTTGTGAAGGCTGGTGAGCATGCCGATATCGGTTTCGGATTTAACTTTCCATTTTTAGGACAACTACCGGATAGGAACTTAACTGAGGAGGAAAGGCAGAAAATGGAATATTTAATTAAGACCTTATACAATGAGTTTATTACAAAAGTTTCCCAGGGGAGAGGTATGAAACCCGACGCGATTGAAGAGATTGCCCAGGGCAGGGTCTGGTCAGGGATTCGCGCCAAAGAGATTGGACTTGTTGATACAATTGGTGGACTTGAGACGGCGATAATGCTTGCCAGGGAGAAGTCAGGGATACCAAAGGATGAAGAGATTACAATTGTTGAATATCCAAGACCTGAGCTCATTGCCGCCGATTTCTTTAAACCAAAACTGATTGAAGTGGACAGGGGACATCAGGGGTTTATCCGCTATTTAAATTTCTATGCCAGACATAATGGGCAGGCGCTCCCGGTAATGTCCATTGAGGATATAACCAGAATTAATAACTGGTAATACGGTTAAATAGTTGGATGGCATTTCTATTGAGTTCCAAATCTAACACCTCCCCGGCCGACTTGGGAATTAAACTTGTGTCTGCACCGGAATCAATGTATGGCG
>CBFGJQ010000045.1:0-5648 GCA_965649095.1 Caldifarciminota bacterium
GAGGTAGTCAATGCTCAGACCATTCTTCACTCGGGCTCTTATCATTGTTGATGAAATATTCATAAGGGGGGTATTGCTTATTAAAATATCTTTGTAAAACGGTCTTATTCTTTTTATATCAAAGCCGGGCCTGGGCATAACAATTATCTTACATTCTTTGAATATGGAAGAGGGGTCCTTCCAGTGCCCTATCTCATTCCACTGGTCAGCTCCGATCATAAGGTAAAACTCAGCTCCTTGTGTATCTTCAATCTTCAAGGAGGAAAGAATCTTTTCGCTTTTCAATCTTTTTATCACATCCACGGTATAGGTCTTGCCTTTAACATATCTCTCAATATCACTGACCAGAAAGCTACTATTCCCTCTTGTTGCTATTTTTGTCATCTTCAATCTATGGATATAAGAAGAGTATCTACTCTTGTGGGGTGGGTTGAAAGCCGGAATAAAGAGTATCTTTTTAAGGTTAAACTCCTGGCGAATCCACTGCGCGGAGATTAAATGGTAGATATGGGGGGGGTCAAAGAGCCCACCAAATATGCCAAGTTTTACTGAGTTATCTTCCCGCATTCTATCGGCTCTTACCTTCTATCTTTTTTATTCTCCTTTCTGCCCTTTCCCGCCAGTTGGTATCTTCCCGTAATTCCTTATAGAGATTTAACGCCTCTTCTAACTGGTTATTTTTTTCATAGATTAAGGCAAGTTGGTATTTGGCCTCATTTGCCGAAGATGTCTCGGGATAGTTTTCAATTATATATTTGAAATATAACATTGCTGACTTCGGTTCTTTAAGTTTTATGTATAACTTTCCGTTCTCCAGTTCCTTCCGGGCAAGCCGGTCCCGGGCGGAAAGGATATAGCCCCGCACCTCTTCAGTAAATCTTGAATTGGGGAATCTCGTTAAAAACTCATCAAACAATCCGATTGCCTCTTTTGTCTCGGTCTGGTCTTTATCATAACCCGGTGATTTTAATAACGATGCCCTTGCCCGAAGCAGATATGCCTCCTCAAGATATGGGGAATTGGGAAAATTCTTTATAAGATAATCAAATTCAACTATTGCCTGATTGTAGTCCTTCTTCTCAAGGTAGGCGCGTCCCAGATAAAACTGGGCATCGTCCACATATTCACTACCGGCATGATAGAAGATAATCCTTTCAAATGCCTGGATAGCCATATCATACTTTCTCTTTTTTAAGAATTCACTTGCCCTTTCAAATTCATCATCAGGGGCAAGCGGTGCCAGGGCCTGCCTGCTACAAAGGATAATGAAAAAGATTAATAACATTTTTATCCTCATCTTCCCTCCCTTATCTCCTTCAACCTTTGTTGTGCCTTCTTTACCAACTCACCCTTTTGATAGGGATTCAATCTTATCACCTTTTTATAGGTCTCAATTGCCTGTTCAAGGCTGTCAAGAGAATAATAGATTTCGCCAATATAGAAATAGGCATCATCAATGAGTGATTTAGGTTCCCCAAGAGAAATGACACCAAAGAGGAGGCTACGGGCGCTGTCCGAAAGCCCGCGGTTAAAAAGTTTTAGACCGAGCAGGTATTTAATCTCGCCCAACCTGATTATATTCTCAGCGCTTCGGGATTTTTTGTATTCATTCTCGGCAAGGATTAAAGCCTCTCTGAGACTATCGCATTCAATTAATGCCTTTATATAATTTCTCATCGATTTTTTTGCGATATAGGATGCAGTGTCTATCTCAAACCCCCTTTTATATGCAGAAATCGCCGCCGGGAAATTTCCCTGCTCAAAATTTAAATCGCCAATTAAAAATAGATTGTCTGCTTCTTTATAGTCAGGGATTAGTTCAACAAGTTTCTGATACAAAATCAATGCCCTATTTAAATCTGAAATCTTTAAAAGTTTCTTTGCCATACTGTTATAAACTGCAATGATGCTATCTCTAAATAATGGGGCAATCTGGAGAGACTTCTCAAAATAACGCCCTGCCTCTTCATACTCATTCTTCTTTAAATAGCAATAGCCTAAAAGATAATTGACCTCTGCATCCTGTTCATTCCGATAGTTCAGAATCTCCATTATTGCCCTTTCATAATTTAACTCGTTAATAAATCGCCGCGCATTGTTAATCCTTTCTCTCTTTTGCGAACAGAGGACCATTCCTAATATTATAATAAAAAAGATTCTACCTCTCTTCACAGCCCTGCCACCACCCCTTTAATAAGTCTTATCAAGTTTGGTTCAGCCCTCTTTGCGGCCATAAAGATCTTAACGATACTAACCGGTTTTAGGGCATCAGGAAGACCCATATCGGTGATTATGCTAATCCCCAAAACCTTTATTTTTAAATAGCGCGCCATAATTACCTCGGGCACCGTTGACATCCCCACCGCATCCCCCCCGATGCTCCTTAAGAAACGATATTCCGCAGCGGTCTCAAGATTTGGCCCGGGCACACCTACATACACCCCCTTCTTCAAAAGAAGACCATTCTTCAATGCCACCTCCTCGGCAAGTTTTATCAGTCCGGGGTCATAGGCATTGAACATATCTGGAAATCTTGGTCCCATCTTCAGCTCATTCGGACCGCGTAAGGGATTATCCGGAATCAAATTTATGTGGTCGGTTATCAGCATCAAATCA
Source organism: Caldifarciminota bacterium (assembly GCA_965649095.1). Classification (GTDB taxonomy): domain Bacteria; phylum Hydrothermota; class Tepidihabitantia; order SM23-42; family JAOAFX01; genus JBDRWI01. The sequence goes on from CBFGJQ010000045.1 coordinate 2,617, forward strand.
CCCGCTGCGAATAATGGATTTAACCCACCCGCCGCATTTGTAACGATTAAATATTTGACGCCCAAAGCTTTCATCACCGCCACCGGAAAGGCAACATCAGAGGCGGAATAACCTTCATAAAAATGGAGCCTACCCTGCATTACCAAAACCTTCTTTTTACCCAGAACTCCATCAATCAATCTGCCTTTATGAAATTCAACCGTGGCAATCGGAAAAGCGGGGATTTTCTTGTAGTCAATGGAATTGACTATCTTTAACTGACGAACCAGACCATCAAGTCCTGTCCCCAAGATTATACCAGTTGAGGGCTTTTCTTTAATGGATTTCTTTAAATAATCAACGGTCCTTTTAAGACGCTCTCTCACTTCTTTTCCAGCCTTTCCAACAGTCTCAGGTAAGACTCCAGTAAACCTCTGAATTCTGAAACTAAGAGAAGTTTCTGATGTTCAACCATCTTTGTCTCTTCTTTTATCTTGGCAAGTTCAGTCTGCGCCTCCCTTAAAATCCTCTGTGCCTCAACCCGGGCATTGGCAATGATTGTCTCTGCCTCCTTCTTCGCCCCTTCCCTTAATTCCTCTGTCGCCTTTTGAGTCGTTGTCAGTGTATCCTGTAGTATCTTCTCCATTCGCCGATAATCGCCAATTTTGGTATCAAGGTCCTTCACCTTCTCAAGGAGACCAGCATTCTCCCTCATCAAATTTTCAATCTCGTTAGATACCATCTCCAAAAATGACCGGACTTCATGGGGGTCATATCCCCGTAAACTCTTCCTAAATTCCTGTTTTCTAATCTCAAGGGGTGTAATCGTCATCTCACCTCCTACATAAATACTGCTACATCATTCCCACCCTGCTCCTTCACCTTGTATAATGCAACATCAGCCTTTCTTATCAGGTCATAAGTGCCACCCGCATCTTCAGGGAAAGAAGAGATGCCGATCGAGACTGTAAGTTCCTTTACCTTCAGACTCCCTTTGAAGAAGTCATAATTGCGAATGCTATTGATAAGCCGGTAGGCGGTCTTCCTTGCATCCTGTTTCTTCGTCTCGGGGAGGAGAATAATAAATTCGTCACCACCATAGCGGGCGATTACATCAACACTTCTTAAATTCCTTTCTAAAATCTGTGCCAGGTCCATAAGTGCCCGGTCCCCAATTTGATGGCCAAATTCGTCATTTACCTTCTTGAACTGGTCAATGTCAATAAAGAGTATTGAAAGTGGATGCTCATACCTTGATGCCCGCTGTAACTCCTTACTCAACTGATTTTCAAAAAATCGCCGGTTAAATATCCCGGTCAAAGGGTCAAGCCAGATTCGGTGTTTTATTCGGGAATAGAAACAATTTGGTTTTAAGAGGTGTTCAACAAAGACATAAGGGTGATTCTTTAAAATCTCCAAGACCTCCGCGGAATTTATGCCCTGGATTTCATACTGACACAATAGAAAGAGCTTCAAGTCGGGCTGACTATTGAAGTCATCAAGGATTTCCTCAAAGGATAGAAAATCCTTATCCCCCTCTACAAACACCCTCATTCCCTGATATCTCTTCCCAAGTTTATCATATTCATTCTTGAGCCAGGTTAAAAAGTTCTGCGCAGCTACATTCTCCTCAGGAATTATTATCTGATTTTTAAATTTCTCTTTCAGTTGCCTTGCACAACTTTCCTTACCCATGAAGATACACTTCTCCCTGCGCTCGATCCCTTCCTTTACCAGAGGAATGATATTCTCTAAAAGCTGTTCTTCGCGGCGATAGAGATAGAGGGCATGAACCGGTAGTTCAAGTTCAATTCCCTCAAATCCCAATCTTATGTATCTATTCATACCATCTCCTTTTCAAAAATTTTTTTAAGATACTAATAGCCCGGGAGAGTTTGGCAATGTTATAGTTCCCCATATGTCCAATCCTCAAGATTCTACCTTTCAATTCACCCTGACCATTGGCGAAGAGGATTCCATAATCTTCTTTTATTTTCTGAATTATCTCGGTGCTATTTATATCGGGTGGCATCTTGATTACAGTCAGGGCATTTGAAGGATTTTCAGGGAGTAAATCAAGACCCATCTTTCTTACTCTTTCTCTAACATATTCACCAATCTTCTTATGCCGCAAGAGATTATCTTTAATGCCCCTCTTTAATATCATCTGGAGTCCCTTTTTCAATCCATAAAGAATTGTAATTGCCGGCGTGAATGGTGTCTGCCCTTTCGGCAAGAATTTCTCATAGAGAGAAAGGTTAAAATAGTATTTCGGTAAATCGGATTTGCCCATCTTCTCCTCTGCCCTCTTTGAAAGCGCGATAAAAGAGATACCCGGAGGAGCCATCAATGCCTTCTGAGATGCCCCAACTAAGATATCAATCTGATAATCATCAAGATAGCATTCATCAGCCCCCACTCCCGCAACTCCGTCAACAACAAGGTAAGAATCATACCTCCTTGTAATCTCACCAAAACTCTTGATATCATTGAGGGCTCCGGTTGATGTCTCAGTAAGGGTAGTAAATATAACCGCCGGGCCTTCCTTCAGAGTCTCTTCTATCGCCTCCGGTCTTATTGACCTGCCATATTCTTCTCTTATTACAATTGGATTCAATCCATAAGTCCTGCACAATTCCAGCCATCTTTCTCCAAACTTTCCGCACACCGCCACGACTACCCGGTCGGTAGACGAAAGCAGATTGGCCGCAGCCGCCTCCATTGCCCCGGTTCCTGATGAGGTAAGAAGGTAAATTCGATTGCTACAGCCAAGCAATTTTTTAAGATAAGCGGTAACCTCCTCGAAAAGCAGTCTGAACTTTTCTTCACGGTGATAGATACATTCCTGGGCGGTTGCCCGCAGCACTACCTCAGGAATATCAACTGGTCCGGGTGTGAATAATCTGTAACTCTTCAAGTCTCCTCCTGCAATAATCACAGAGGGAACTCCCTTTCCGGTCGGTGTCATAAATTGTGTTAGAAAAATACATAACACAGGCCGGATTACTACAATGACCGAGCCCTAAAAGATGACCAACCTCATGCACAACCTC
>CBFGJQ010000046.1:0-5633 GCA_965649095.1 Caldifarciminota bacterium
ATTTTTGAAATTCCTATTACCTCCAGATAATCAAGAATTTTGTATAATTTCTTTTCAAGCATTACCGTCGTCTCTCCAGAAGAATCAGTCCCGGTCTCATAAGATAAATTTTTTATAATCCCTCTTCAACTTCCCTGCCAGCAAATTTATCAATTCCCTCGCCCCCGGTGGGAGAGGAAAAACTTCTGAAATTTCATAACTTTTTTATGTGCCATAAATAATTTTATGCCTTTTATTCAATACCCAAGATGCATCGCTTCCGGATGCCGAATTTTCCGCTATTTTCACAATTTTTAATCTCGCAAATATTTTACCATAGGGGGATTTTTCATTGGGGCAAGACGCCTCGGCTACAGAAATGCAGATTGAAAGAACGTATTTTTGCAAAATATGGAATTAGAACTACTCATACCTCAATGCCTCAATTGGATTCAATGATGCGGCCTTTCGTGCCGGATACATACCAAAGAATATTCCAACTCCTGCCGAGAAACCAAATCCCAAAAGAATCATCCAGAGACTGACTGCCGCCTTGAGGGGTGAAACCATTGAAATCAACCCGGCAAGCAAGACGCCAAGTATGATACCAATAATTCCCCCCCCAAATGCAAGAACCACGGACTCAGTCAAGAACTGGAATAATATATTCTGATTAGATGCACCAACCGCCTTGCGAATACCAATCTCCCTTGTCCTTTCTGCAACCGAAACGAGCATAATATTCATTATTCCTATTCCCCCAACGATCAATGATATCACCGCAATTGCAACGATGGCAGCAAATCCAACCCGCGTGATATTTTGATACAGCTCAAATAGCATCTGCTGGGTTCCTATCTCAAAGTCATCGGGCTGGTCAAGACGCAGACCATGCCTCCGCCTCATCAATTCCCTTATCTCATCCATTGCCCGCTCCACCCTTTTAGGTTTAGGCACAACACTTATTGCATAACCACCGAAAGCCCTTTCAAATACCGTGGTTCTTTTGCGGGGAAATATCTTCTCGTAAAATGGATATGGGATAATAATTAAATTGTCCATGCTCTGTCCCAGAAAAGAACCTTTTTCTTTGTAAACACCGATAACCTTTATCCGGTGTGCACCGATATTCAAATCCTTGCCAATCGGCGATTCATCTCCAAACAGATTCTTTGCAACATATGAACCAATAACTCCAACATTCCTTTTGTGTAAGATATCCTCCGCATTTAAATCACGGCCAGCCTCAACAAAATAGTTATGTGCCTTTGAAAAATCTTCGTTTGTCCCTTCTATTGATGTCATTGCAATCTCTTTGTTCTGATATTTTAATTTCGCGAAATTTTGTTCAATCGTTGGTATTGCGGTCTCTACTGAAGAAAGTTGTTTAATAGCGAGTGCATCATCCGGAGTTAAATCGGGCCTTTTTGCAATCTCCTCAAAATTAGGTGGGCCCATACGAACGAATTGAACCTTTGCGATAAATATCAAATCCGAGCCAATAGAACGAATCTGACTTGCCACAGATTGATTTAAACCTTCAATCAAAGAAAGGATTGCTATAACTGTCGTAACACCAATAATAATACCTAAGGTCGTCAGAAACGACCTCATCCTATGTGACTTAAATGTCTGAAGTGCTAAATTGAAGATTTCACCCATACACAATCGTCAATGGTTATACGGTTTCGCAGCCCGTTTCGTCGTTCGGCTATCGTCTTTCGTTTTTTGCTGTATAACGACTCCCATTTCCGATACGAGCAGCAAAACCCAATGACAAAAAGCCCTTTCTCTTTATTCACCTGCAATCCTTCCATCAATGAGTTTAATCACCCTTTTTGCATGCTGGGCAATATTTGGGTCATGGGTTACAATGACTACTGTATGTCCCTCACTATGTAATCTATCAAATATTTCCATAATCTCTTTTCCCGTCTTTGTATCAAGATTTCCGGTTGGCTCATCGGCAAAGATTATCTTTGGGTTGTTTATCAATGCCCGAGCAATCGCTACGCGCTGACATTCACCACCGGATAATTCATTTGGCCGGTGTTTTATCCTTTCGGCCAGTCCAACTTTCCTTAATATCTCTTCGGCACGGGAAATTCTTTCTCTTTTATTCACACCCGCATATATTAAAGGCAATGCCACATTTTCTAATGCCGAAAGCCTTGTCAAAAGATTGAAATTCTGGAAGACAAAACCTATATATCGATTTCTAATGCCCGCAAGTTCCGTATCGGTATAGTCTGAAACTTTTTTATCTTCAAGAAAATACTCGCCCCTTGTTGGTGTATCAAGACAGCCGAGTATGTGCATAAGTGTAGATTTCCCTGAGCCCGAAGGACCCATAATGGAAATATATTCATTCTCTTCTATCTCCAAGCTCACTCCCCTTAATGCCTCAACCTCAACCTTGCCCAGGCTATATTTTTTATAAATATCAATCGCTTTGCAGAGCATTCTATTTCTCTTCGCCTTTTTCCCTCTCCTTGAAATTTACTTTGGTCCCGTCCTTTAATTTTGAAAGGACACGGTATGGTCCAACTATAACTGTATCACCTTCATTGATACCTGCGATTATTTCTATCTCGGTATCACTTGATATACCAGTTTGTATCTCTTTTAAGACTGCCTTTCTGTTTTCCACAACAAATATTGATTCGGTCATTTTATCCTTTATCTTTCTCTTTCCCACTGCCTGAATCGGAACGGTTAAGACATCCGCCTTTTTGCTGGTAATAATCTCTGCCTTCACATTCATCCCCGGTCTTAAACTCTGAGAAAAATCTTTGAGTTCTATCTCCACCTCAAAATCGGTCGCCTTTTCGGTTGTGGTTGCGATTGAAGTTATCGGCATCAAACCGACCTTTGTTACAAGCCCTTTAAAACTTGAATCTGGTAAGGCATCTGCAGTAACCTCAGCCTCCTGTCCAATCTTCACCTGAGGAACCTCAGTCTCATCTATCTTCACAACCGCAATCATCCTTGACATATCCGCAATCGTTGCCAGGACCGTCCCTGCATAATTGAGTGTTCCCATCACCGCAGTCTCACCCTCTTCAATATTCAATTTCATTATCTTGCCGGATATTGGTGCATATATCTTTGTCTTTTGATAATTATCAAGTGCCTGTTCATAGGTTGCTTTTGCAGATGCATAACTCAATTCAGCATTTTCAAAATTCTCTTTACTTACCAATTCCTTTTCATAAAGACTCTTTGTCCTGAAGAATACCTGCTCTGCCTGTTTTAGTCTGACCTCAGATAGTTTATAATTTGCCCTTGCCTGTGTATCATCAAGTTCTATCAGCAAATTCCCCTTTTTTACAAAATCACCCTCTCTATAATAGATTTTTTTTATACGACCGATTGTCTCGGCTGAGATATCAACCTGTGATTTTGCCTTCAGTTCACCATCCGCACTCACCTTTGATACAATCTCGCCCTTTTTTGCAACCCCAATTTCCACATCTTCCCCACCCGGTTTCTGGATGAGATTAAGGATAATAATTAACAGCACAAGGATTATGATTCCTATTATTATAAATATCTTTTTCATTTCTGCTCCCCGATGGTTATATTACCCAATAGATATGAAAGGGTGGCTTGCTGGAGATAATAACCATTCAATGCCTGCACTAAATTAACACGCGCATTATAATAATCCTCTTCGGTGCGCAACAAATCTAAAAATGAAATCACACCAAGGGTATATTGCTCATAGGCAATCACAATTGCCTCTTCAGCGAGCTGGAAACCCTTTTTTGCAAATCTTAACTTATCAATTGCCTCTTTCAAACTATAATAACTCGTATACAGAGCCTTTTCCGATTCAAGAATAGTCCTTTCCATATTGTATTTTCTTATCCTCAGGTCTTTCTTCGCGTTAATATAATTAAATATCAATGTCTTGAACTCAAATATCGGAAGACTGATATTTATCCCGTAATTCTTGGTTGTATTCTCTTTGAGATAGTCAAAATCAAGACTGAAAGAATCAACACCTGTGTTATATCCATAAAAGATAGAAATTTTTGGCATAAAACCAAAAATGGAAAACCATAGATTTGAGCGGGCAAGGCTGTTCATCTGTTTTGATAACTTAATACCCAAATTTGCCTTCAATAAAATCTCTTTTAACGAATCCAAAGAAGGCAGGATGAATGTGTCAGGGATAACAAAAGAATCTTTAGGGAAAACCGGATTCTGAATATTGAGCAAAGATTTTAACTCCTGCTGTGCCTGTGCCTCAAGGGTCATTGCTTGTGAATTATTCTGTAGTGTCTGGAGATAAAAGACCTCGGCCTGGAGTAATTCTAATTTTGATGCTGAACCGAGTTCATACTTTGTCTCCACGAGCTTTTTATTCTCCAGCGCACGCTCAAGTGCCTTCCGGGATGAATTTAATAACTCATTTGCAGTGATGAGATTAAAATACGATTTCTTTATATTTAAAATAAGACTTGCAATATCCTGATTGTGCTGTATTGAGGTCCCTTTTTCCTGCCCCTTAGCCAAAACAATTGAACTTATCACATCAAGGTCAAAGACCGGCATTGAAAAATTGAGAGAACCAGTGTAGCACTCTGTGGTGAAACTCTGATATTCGCTCTTTGTCCAGGACCCGGTCGTTGAGGTTGTCGGCAAAAGACAAGAGAGTGCCTTAAAGGATTGCACCCTTGATTTTGCCAGATTTTCTCTTGATTCCAGATAAGTTGGGCTCTGTCTCAATCCAATATCAATTACCTCATTAAGGGATAATGTATCAACCTGTAATATTAAAACAATCAATATCCACATCTGTAAATTATACACACTTTTGCCGAAAAATCAAGTAACGGCTATTCTGTTTGCTCTCTGCTTACGAAGTGGATACTACTGATGTTTCCCGCTGAACAATGTCATACTGAACTCAGCCTTCAGCATCGCATATGTTGCTGGAGAATATTCATAACAAAGCAGCCGTCTTTCATTAAGATAAAATCTTCCCAAATAAAATTGATTCTCTCAGGAATAGAGATAAAAAAATCACTTAATCGCCGCATCGTCACTATTCCATTATCGTCTGGAACATCAAGCGACTTTAAAACCCGATTATAGGCTGTAGCAATGTTGTATAATATTGGAGTCATAACCGCACAAGTGCGGTCAATCCAGAAGGGCTATAAACGATGTTCCCAAAAATGACCCTTGTCAAATCTCAAATAAGGCATATAATATTGAAGTTTTGGGAAAAACTAAATGATTATGATGAATCAAGATTCAAGAAAACAACTTTTGATTCGGGCTTATAAGGGGAGGGCAGGGGTTTATAATTTAATTGGAGAAAAAACAAAGGCTTGTTTAGATATTGAAAAAGGGATAGATTTAGCAAATGAAAACAGTGATAAAAAAAATTTAGCTGATTTTTTTATAAATTTCAGTGATATTTATCTTTCCATGTCAAAGTTAGAAAAAATGCTGGAATCATCAAAGTATGCATTAGGTATTTATAAAAAAATATCAGACAGAAAGGGGATTTCAGAAGCCTTACATCAAATTGCTAATTTTTATTACGTACTCGGTAAATTCAATTTAGCTCTTAATTATTATAATAAAAGTTTAAAGATGGCAGAGGAAATTAGAAATTATTCGCGGGTGGCAGCTGCCTT
>CBFGJQ010000047.1:0-5624 GCA_965649095.1 Caldifarciminota bacterium
TGCCGATACCAAACGCGCCAAATTTGGTCTCTCGGCTCAATGTAAGGGAAAAACTCCTTAAGCCCACATAAAGATCATTATAAAAACAGGAGATCTTAAAATCCTTTTCTGCCTCAAGGTTGGCTGGATTGTAGAATATTGCCTCATCACCGATGCCTCTTGAATAAAAAGAGATAAACCCCTTTGGTGACATCGGTAGTAATAGGGCATTTACCCCGGATACGGAAAATAGAAAGAGAGTTATGATATTCATCTTTACTCCTCAATTATCTCAACATTTGCGCGGGGGAGTTTTACCCTCTTACCTTCAGCAAGTTCAACCTCCAGGATTCTTACCCGGGATTCGGTATCAATCAATTCCAAAGGTACGGGCAGGTCAACGACCTTTCCGATCATTCCAAAATATGGCTCTCTAATTATCCTTACTGCCATACCGACTTCAAGCCCTGAACCGGTAAAGATATGGGATGCCTTGCGGCCCGGGGTCCTATCAAGGGGCACGATGACCTCGGGTCTCATTACCCCGGCGCGAATCTGGGTTGCACCATTTATTGATGACTTCTTTCCCCTCAGCGATTTCAATAGATTAAATGTTCGGTCTGCCATAGATAATCTGCCAAATCCCTCGGTCACAATCAGGGTCAATCCCACCTTCTCTGAACCCGTTATTGCCACTCCTATCTCATATCCCATAAACCTCTTCAGGTCCTGGTCCTCAATTCCACCCACGATTATCCCCCTGACCCCACAATCCCTTGCCTTCAGCAATGCCTCATAGGTGACCATTGAACCACCAATTATCACCTTGCCCTTGAATGATTCATTTATATCTTGTGGGGTAAGCACCTCATCTGGTCTACTTACCCCACATGTAAGTTCACCAATTGCCTCCCCACCAATCCCGAAGATACCCTGGATAAAACTGCCATTGGTCCTGATAAGCACACCCTCATTGGGGAAGAGACTGCTTACCTCACCATCAATATAGGCAATTACCTCCACCGGAATCGGTGGCTCCCTGAGGATCACCTGCCCGGTTATCTTTGAAATGCTCTCAATTGTCCCGGTAATTGGGCTTCTTACCGCGGACTTAAATAGACCAAAAAACCCCTTGCTCTGGGCAATTATCTCGTCTTTCTTTATTTCATCTCCTACTTTTTTGAGCATCACCTCATCTATCTCTTCAGGTAATATTCCCAGCAGCCCTGCGACATTTGAGGTCTGGACATTGCCAGGCAGGGATGTCCGCGCCACCACCTGTTCCGCAAGGATCATATCACCCTCTTTTACAAGGACATCCCCCGGTAAAGGGAGGCGCCGTTGTTTCTCAACTACCGTATATTCCAGGACCTTTAAACCCGGGGTATAGGCATGTGCCAAATCTTCCTCCTACTTCCAATAATTATAACCAATTTTCCTTTCTGGTCAAGGGACAATCTTTCCGCCTCCGCAGATCAAACTCCGGGCAATCTCCATATTCATTATGTCCTCTTCGGTGTCGGTTCGGGGGGTCTCCATTATAAATGGTAGGTGCCGCAGACAGGGATGGTTGATGACGAACTTCATACCCATACCTATCTCACCCTTTGCTATATGCCAGTGCCTGTCACTCCTTGAGCCGAGTTTCGTCTTTGAGTCGTTAAAGTGGACAAGATGGACCCTTTCAAGTCCTATCAGTTTATCCAATCTCTTTAAGGTTTCATCAACTGCCCTTTCTGTCCTTAAATCATAACCGGCCTCAAACGCATGGGCAGTATCAAAGACAATCCCAATCCTCTTTTTATCCTCCACCCCATCAATTATTGCCCCCAGCTCTTCAAAACTACCGCCCAGCTCATTACCTCCCCCGGCCGTATTTTCAATTAATAGAATCACCCCATTTTTTACCCTTTTAAATCCCTGATTTATCCCCGAAATCATCCGCTCAATGCCCCTCTTTCGGTCACGGTTTGAACCCGCATGGAGTATTAAAAAATTGGCTCCGAGCATCTCTGTCCTCTTTAAGTCTTCAATCAGGGAATTAACCGAGAAGTTATAGAGTCTCTCCTTTTCAGTGCCTAAATTCGCCAGGTATGGCATATGCACGAATACAGGTGCGATGGAATTCAGCTTCATATCCCTTTGGAAATGGGCAATATCCTCATCTGAGAGGGGAGTAAATCTCCAGCCCCTTGGATTTCGGGAAAAGAGCTGAATCGTTGTGCATCCCCTCTGCAGGGCACGGTCTAAAACCCTTTTGAAGCCACCCGTGATTGAAATATGAAATCCCAATTTCATATCTATTTTTTGATATCACAGACCGGGCAGAGCAGTTTCGTCTTTCTTAAGACCATCCCCTTATTGCATTTAGGACATCTTTCCTTTACGGGTGGATAGAAGGAAGAGAAACCGCACTTTTTGCATTTATAAGTCTTGCCCCGGCGGTTTGTAAAGATGATAACCTCACCTCCGCATATCGGGCAGGGAACCTCATGGGTTAGATTCTTTGTATATTTACAGTCAGGATAACCGGAACAGGCAAGGAAGATACCAAATTTTCCGTGTTTGATTACGAGTTGACGACCACATTTAGGACAGGATTCCTCGGAGATTTCCATCTCATAGTTCTCCCCATATTTACATTCAGGAAATCCGGAACAGGCAAGGAAGCGGCCATATTTTCCCCATCTCAGAATAAGGGGTCTCTGACAACGCGGACAGAGCTTTTCAATCTTCTTTTGGGTCTTCTCTTTTATCTCCTCAGTCTCTGCTTCCGCCTTATTAAGAATCATTCTAAAAGGCTCATAAAACTCCCGAACCACCTCCTGCCAGTTCTTCCTCCCTGATTCTACCCGGTCAAGTTCCTCTTCCATACGGGCAGTGAATGAAACCTCAAAGATGTTTGAGAAACGGGGAATGATAATCTTGTAAACCTCAAAACCGAGTTCCGTGGGGCAGATCTTACCATCTTCTTTTTGAACATATCTCCTATCAAAGAGGGTTTGAATGATATGGGCATAGGTAGATGGTCGTCCCACCCCGTTATCTTCCAGCTTCTTTATCAAACTTGCCTCGGTATAACGGGGAAGGGGCTCGGTCATCTTCTCCTCATATATTACCTCTTTTAAGATTACGAATTCACCCACCTTTAAGTCCGGCACAAATCCCCGTTGCGTAGCATCCCCGGTTAATAATTGATAACCCAAGAAGACCGGTGTTATCTCCTCAGCCTTAAATTCTAACCCTGCCAGTTCAAGGGTCGCCTCTTTATGTTTATATCTTGCCGGGGCCATCTGTGTGGCAACATATCGCTCATGAATTAGTTTGTAGACCCTGTATTGCTCGGGTGTAAGATATTCCTTTATAGAATCCGGTTCAATCTTTACCTTTGTCGGTCTGATTGCCTCATGACCGGATTGACTCCCTTTACGGTCTTTGTAGGTGCGTGCCTCTTTATTCAGATACTCGGCACCAAACTTTCCATCAATATATTCACGCAATTCCTCTATTGCCTTTTCACTTACCCGCACGGAATCGGTTCGCATATAGGTAATCAGACCTATCCTGCCACCGGGCAGAGAGATACCTTCATATAATTCCTGAGCGAGCTGCATCGCCCTCTTGGCGGGAATATTATAACGCCTTGATGCCTCCTGAATAAAAGTTGCGGTAACGAAAGGTGGGGGGGGGATTCTCTCTGGATATGTAATGCGTGTGCCCACTACCGAGAATTTTGTCTCGGGCTGGAGAAAGTTCTTTAACCGCGCAAGCTCCTCTTTGGTGGCAATCTTTTTATAGACACCATCAATGCGAACCAGGGCTGCCTCAAATGTCTCTCTATTCTCGGTTTCAAATTTGGCTGAGGCAACCCAGTAGGGAGTTGGAACGAAAGACTTAATCTCCTCTTCACGCTCACAGATGAGTCTTAATGCTACAGTCTGCACCCGGCCCGCCGAGAGACCCGATTTCAAGACCTTCCATAGAAAGGGACTTGTAAAATACCCTACAATCCGGTCCAATACCCTCCTTGCCTTATGGGCATCAACGAGGTGGGGATTTATTGAACTGGGGTTCTGCAGTGCCTTTTTCACATAATCCGGGGTAATTTCATAGAAGAGTGCCCGTTTTATCTGGGGGGTAGTTGAATTCAATTCCTCGGCAATATGCTGGGCGATTGCCTCACCTTCTCGGTCCGGGTCCGAGGCAATATAGACCTTAATTGAATCCTTGCATACCTTCTTTATCTCCTGGATGACCTTTGCCTTACCCTTTATTCTTATATATTCCGGTGTAAAATTGTTCTCAATGTTAACGCCGAGTTTTGATTTTGGGAGGTCCTTGATATGCCCCTTGGACGAGACAACAACATACTCGCTACCTAAAAAACTCTTTATCGTCTTACTCTTGGTGGGAGATTCAACAATGATAACCTTCTTGCCCTTCGGTCTCACAATTCATTATACCCAATTGACGAGAGAAGTCAAGTATGCTGTGCTCTTCAGAATCTGTGCTACAAAAGGTTGTTTGCAGCGGCATATTGACTTGGGCGGTCCTTTAATTATAATATTATAAATGAAATATCGCCTTGGGATTTTAACGAGTGGTGGTGATGCCCCGGGTATGAATGCGGCAATCAGGGCCGTGGTCCGTACCGCCCTCTCTTATAAATATGAAATTATTGGAATTAAACAGGGATATCGGGGATTGATTGATGGCGATTTTTCCCCTTTACACCATAGTTCGGTAGCAAATATTATCCAGCGCGGGGGAACAATATTGGGCACCACGCGGTGTGATGAGTTTGAAAAAGACTCCGGTATGGAAAAGGCAAGGGCAATGGTTAAGAGAAGTGGCATTGATGTAATTGTAGCAATCGGCGGTGAGGGAACAATGAAGGGGGCTGATGAATTCAGCAAAAGATTCGGGGTAAAGATGGTCGGACTGCCCGCAACCATTGACAATGACCTTTATGGCACAGATTTTACCATTGGTTTTGATACTGCAATCAATGCGGCACTGGATGCGGTGGACCGAATAAGAGACACCGCAACCTCACTGGAGAGGGTCTTCTTTATTGAGGTAATGGGGAGATATGCGGGCTTTATTGCCCTTGCGGTGGGACTGGCTGGTGGTGCTGAGGAGGTTATAATTCCCGAGACGCCAACCGACATCAATAAAATTGCCCGAACAATCAAGGAGAACATTAAAAGGGGAAAGAAGTCTAATCTCATTATTGTCGCTGAGGGTGATGAGGCGGGCAATGCCTTAAAGATCGCCCACGCCGTAAGAAAAAAGACCGGTGAGGATTTTCGGGTTGCGGTTTTAGGTTATATCCAGAGGGGTGGGACACCCTCGGCAACTGACCGAATCCTTGCCTCAAGACTCGGCTATGAGGCGGTGCGTGCGATAAAGAGAGGAATCTTCAACTGTATGATTGGTGAGATTAACAGAAGGATCAATTATACACCATTTGAGGAAACTTATAAAAAGAAGAAACCGATTGAGAAGATTCTCTATAAGATGATTAAGACCCTTTCGGGGTGAGAAAAAAATGCCCATTGACATGGAACCCTCACACCTTTATCCTCTCCCTTTTCAAGGGAGAGGGGAGGGTGAGGGTTGGGGTTTCAGGGGCTTTCGCCCCT
>CBFGJQ010000048.1:0-5581 GCA_965649095.1 Caldifarciminota bacterium
GAGGCGACGATTACTTTAGCGCCGGTGTTAGCCAGGACTTGGGCACCGGGGGGCGAGACACCCATTCAAAAGGCTACTGGTGCGCTTGCTGTAATGTCAGCAATTAGTAAATCTGGGAAGTTATTATTTACATTACATGATAAACGGATTACTTCAAAGGAGGTTATCCGTTTTTTAAGACAGATGTTAAAACATCATCCACGGAGGCATTTGGTAGTAGTTATGGATCAAGCACCGCCTCATATTTCTAAAAAGACCAAGATTTTTATCTCAAAGCAGAGGCGTCTTCATGTTTTTTATTTACCGCCCTACTCGCCGGATTTTAATCCTAATGAAGAGGTGTGGAATCATTTAAAAAATGGTGAATTAAAAGGATATCAAGCACACACAAAGGAAGAAATTAAAATGCTCGCCCGCGAAAACTTAACTATATGGCGAGCAATCCAAAACTATTACAGGGGATTTTTTTTAGATCTTATGTTGCAAATTTTATGAATTGAGCTATAAATGAAACTCACATTCCGAAATAAGGTTGTTATTCTTACCAATTTCTCTATTATCGTGCTTATCGCTATTATTACAACCGTTTACACTTTAAATCGGGTGAAGGAGTTGAAGCATGATATCATCGGGAATGCCCAAAATTATGTGGCATTGACAACCGACAAAATTGGCGATGCCTTCGTCCGCTATTATAAATCCGCCTTCTTCAAATTTCGTGAAATTGTTGTCTCGCAAACCAGATTGAATCCCGACTTAAAGGAGATAAAGATTGTTGACCCGGCCGGCAATAGCCGCTATAGTTCTAATGAGTTTGAACAGGGGAGATTCCCCCTCATCACTACCCGTTTACAGCCGGAGACAGCCCCTTTTATTCTCAACAATATCAAGAGTTTGGAAATCAAAGAAAGGGTTGAAAGGGACCTGACGATAATCTCACCCTATCTTGATGAATATGGTGTCCATAGTGTTTCTATTGTCTATAATTTCTCACTCAGCCGCCTCTTTGCAAGTATTAGCGAGGCAATTAAAAATAGCATCCTCATCGCATTGGTACTCATCCTTATTGGGTCAATAATTGTAACCCTCTTTGCCAACCGAATTACCATCCACCTCCGCGCCCTGCAGGATGCGGCAAGGGAGATAGCGGAAGGCGATTTTTCGCGAATCGTCTCAATCAAAACCGGAGATGAATTTGAGGAATTGGCAAAGACATTCAATTTTATGACCGCCGAGATTAGAAGCGATGTTAGAGAACTTAAGAACCTCGTAAACGAATTAAAGAAAAGGGATGAACAGAAGACCCAATTTCTTGCCAATTTATCCCATGAATTGAGAACACCCCTTACTGCCTCACTGGGCTATATTGATTATTTGTATAAACAGAAACTCGGCACCTTAAATTCAGAACAGTTGCACAGCCTTGAGGTTATCAGGAGAAATATGGAGCGTCTAAATAAGGAAATTCATTCATTGCTCCGGATCTCCAAGTTTTCCCTGGGGGGTATCAAATTGTCGCCACAGCGGTTTTCGGTTAAGGAGATGATTGATGCAATTGTTGTTGACCTTGTTCCGGATATCAAAAATAAAGACCTCAAAATAGATTACGATTTGGAGATTTTGGAATTGAATGCGGATAAGGAGTATCTCCGCACCGTCTTTGAAAATTTAATCGCCAACGCAATAAAATTTTCAAAGATGAGCGGCGAAGTTAAAATATCAACCCTTAACTACACCGAAGCAGAGAAAAGATACTTCCAGTTTATTATCACTAACCAGGGTGGAGAAATCCCCCGTTCCAGACTCAAAAAAATTTTTGAACCATTCTATCAGGTTGATACTCGAACCTCAAGAAAGTATGGTGGATTCGGACTCGGACTTGCCATTGCCAAAAATATCGTTGAGGCACACCAGGGGAGAATCTGGGCGGAATTTGAAAAAATTCAGTCTGAATGGTATAAGTTTCGCGCCTCCCTCTATGACCGGGCAAGTGGTCTCCCCCACTATCTATGCGGTCTTTGATGAATTAAAAAAATTGGTTGAAGAAGAAAGGATGATTGGTGTCATCTATTTAGCGATTGGGGACGAACCGAGAATTGAGCCCATCTTCGGTTGGGAGATATATGATGAACTGGTCAAACAGTTTACAATCTGCGTCCTCGGTGAAATTGGCAAGTTAATTCCCCGCTCCGCAACGGTTGCTATCTCATCAACTGCTGGTGACGGCTTCTTTCTCTTTTTAAACCGCACAATGAGCGGAGCAAAGATTAATAGAGAATATTTAGAAAGTCTAACGGCAAGATTCAATGAAAAATTTCAAAAATTGAAGACCGAATTCCCCTATGCGGATGTCTGAGAAAGAATTGATTTTCATTATGGCTGTGGGATACTACATTTTGACCCGATGGTAAGGACCGAGCGCCTCATCTATCAGACGATTGAGGAATTAAAATATGCCGCCTATTTTAAGGAGAAATTGAGAGAAAGAAATCTTTATGTAAAATTACAGCAAATTATCCAGCGCAAGGATATTACTATTGTCTATCAGCCAATCTATAATCTGCTTGACAATTCCCTCTTTGGCTATGAGGCACTGGCACGGGGTCCTAAGGGTTCATATTTTGAAGACCCGGATACAATCTTTGCCTTTGCCGCAAAGAGTAATCCGCTATTTCCGATTGAGCAAGTTTGTCTTGATATGGCAATAAATAATGCAAAAAATTTACCACCTTCTCACTTTTTATTTATAAATATCACACCGACACTTATTCCTCAATTGATTGATAGTGAATTTGTTCAGAAAATTATAAATCTGAATTTACAAGATACATCAGGGGAGAACACCTGATGTATCTTGGGACCAGGGGTTATGGAATGAGAATTGCCCTTGATGATGTTGGAATTGGCTACTCAACGTTGGAAAGGGTAAGTGAAATCACACCCGATTATTTGAAATATGACCGCACCCTGGTCCGGGATATTGATAAAAATTTAATCCGGCAGGAACTTGCCCGTTCCTTTGTTGAGTTTGCCCGTAGGATCAATGCTACAATCATTGCCGAAGGAATTGAGAATGAACAGGAGTTAAATTTCTTAAAAGAGATTGGTATCGCCTATGGTCAGGGTTTCTTCCTATCCCCACCCATTTTTGTCCCGGCCGAACCACATCCTGAAAAATAAACCCATCGCTGAAAAATCCTCTATTTTGCCGATTTGCCCGTGCGGAACAGAAGGAAGGTTCCGACTACTGCAATCATTAAAGAGATTATCTGATTGATGATGAAATTGGGCAGATTCTCATAATAGCGGATGAAGTCAATACCGAACCTGAATCCCCCATAAAAGATTAAAAAGAGGGAAAAGACAACTCCCCGCCGATACCCTTTATTCAATACCCTTTGGAGAAATAAGAAGAGAAAAAGTCCAAAGAGTGAGGAGTATAACTGGGTAGGGTGGAGAGGGCAATCCAGGCCTGCGATATCAGCAAATGAACCGGATGGAAAACGGACACCCCAGGGGAGTGAGGTAGGCTGACCAAAGCAACAGCCATTTAGAAAGCAGCCAATGCGGGTAAAGAACTCACCCAGGGCAATTGCCGGGCTTATAATATCCGCCAGGAGTAATACATCCAGATGTTGTCTGCGCACATAGATTACGCCGGCCAGAAATGCCCCAATAAATCCGCCGAAGAACATCATTCCACCATTCCAGATCTCAAAGATACTCAGAAAATCGGAAAAATCAGAGAGGTGAAATAGAACATATAAGATTCTCCCACCGCTTATTACCCCGACCATTATCCAGAAGGCGAGGTTTTCAATAATTATAGGTGAAATGCCGAATCTTTTTGCCCTCCTTTTCACAAGAAACAATGCCACAATAAAAGAGATAACAAGCATTGTTCCATAAGAAGGAATTCCAAACCCATCAAATTTAATCAGGACCGGCCTCATTTTGCCTCGCGTTTTGATTCTTCTATAATCCGCTGGGTGAGTTCTTTCGGCACCTCCTCATAATGGCGGAACTTCATTGTAAAGTATCCACGCCCCTGGGTCATAGAGCGCAGGCTCGTTGAATACTTATACATCTCCGCCTCCGGCACCAGGGCTTTTATTACCTGGATCTTTCCCATTCCTTCCATACCCATTATCTTCCCCCTTCTGCTATTCAAATCGCCAATCACATCGCCCATAAACTCCTCGGGCACAGATACCTCAACCTCCATAATCGGTTCTAACAATACTACATTCCCCTTTTCTGCATTTGCCCTGATTGCCATTGATGCCGCAATCTGAAAGGCAATATCTGAAGAGTCCACCGGGTGATATGAGCCATCATAGACTGTGACCTTAACATCAGTAATTGGATAGCCGGCAAGGAATCCCTTCTCCAGCGCCTCCCGGGCTCCCTTCTCTACCGATGGAATATAGCGGGATGGTATTGCTCCACCAAAGATCTCATCGGCAAATTCAATCCCCTGACCCCTGGGTAAGGGCTCTACCCTGAGCCAGCAATCGCCATATTGTCCGTGCCCGCCGGTCTGTTTTTTGTATTTACCCTGTGCCTCACTCTTTTTTGTAAAGGTCTCGCGATATTTTATCTTTGGCCGGGCAAGTTCTACGCTTACATTATACTTCCGCTGGAGTCGCGCAAGAATGACATCAAGATGCAATTCTCCTATTCCCGAGATAATCAACTGTTTAATTTCGTGATCATAGGCAAACTGGAATGTAGGGTCTTCACTCCTCAATTTATTCAACCCATTGGAGATCTTCTCTTCATCGCCCTTTGCCTTGGGCATTATCGCCATAGAGATTGCCGGGGGCGGGAATTGTATGGGTGGCAGTTTGAGATTGGTCTTGGTCAGTGTATCACCGGTGTGGGTATCCTTCAATTTTACAAGTCCGGCAATCATTCCACTTGTCAACAGATTTGTCTCTCTTTTCTCCTTACCCTTGATGATGTAAATCTGATTTATCTTCTCTTCAATATTCTTTGTAGTATTATTGACGACCTCACCAAAACTTGCCTTACCACTGAGCACCTTGATATAACAGATTTCACCAAGGTGTGGCTCCACTGCGGTCTTGAAGATATAACCTAAAAACGGGGCCTCTAAACTTCTCTTTATAGCCTTTCCATCTAATTTAATATCAGGTAGTGTCTCCGGCGATGGCAAAAAATTAATTATTACATCTATTAAATTCTTTATCCCAATCAATTCTAAGGCATCACCACCAAGGCAGGGGGCAACCTTCTGTTCAATAATTCCCTTCTTTATTGCGGGCAGACACTCCTCTATGGCGATTGGCTCCCCTTCTACAAATCGGCTCATTATGTCGTCATCCAGATCGGCGGCGGTTTCAATCAATAAATCACGATATTTGCCCAATTCATTCTGGATTTCATTGGAGGGATTCTCTTCACTGATTCTTCCATCCCTGGTAAAGAATGCCTTTCCGCTAATAACATCCAGGACACCTTCAAATTTTGTAGCACTACCGATGGGAAGATTGAAAGGGACAACCCTCTTTTTTGTAATTTGTGAGATTTCCTTTATTATGTTATAAAAGTTAGTATT
>CBFGJQ010000049.1:0-5574 GCA_965649095.1 Caldifarciminota bacterium
AGTGTCCAAATTTTTTGTTCTCAAAAATGGCGTAAACCCGCTCCAGGCCTGCATTTGAGCGAAATTTATTAAAAATAGTATGAATAATCCGGGTTAACTCTGTGTAAAAAATGTTGACAAGAGAGGAGTTTACCTTACCCAGCCCAGTCTGCTATATTCCTTATAGATTAGCCCCATCACCCTTCTGGGATTGGGAAATTCTTTGACCCATCTTAGTCCCTCCTCTCTCTTCTCATTTCGCAGGTCAGCATCTGTAAGGAGATTGTATAATATTTCCGCCAAATTATCTCTATTGGCATTGATAAAGGGGTGATTGGGAAGGAGGGATTCATATTCTTTCGGAATTTCAGTGATTGTGGGGATACCCAGAGCAAGGAATTCAAGTCCGCTCCGGCCATAGGCGGTTCCTGCATAGTTTCCAATCTGGTCAATGCCAATATCACAGGTTGATTTCAATTCCATACACCTTTTATGGGAAACCCCTTCAATCAATAGAAACTCAAATTTGATCTTTTTTTTAAGTCGCTCAACAACTTCAATTATCTCGTTGGTTCCCTTTGCGGTGCGCCTTGTTGGTGAATGCCCAACCCTTAAGACAGGATTTTCTCTATCCCTTGGTCTTATCTTACAAGCCTCAAAGGGTATGGGAACAAATATAAGCGATGGGTCAATCTTTGGATGGTCAACCTCGGAGGTGAGTCTGAGGTGGGCATATTCCCTTAAATATGGGTTCATTCCCCATTTCCGCAGCTCGCTCCCGAAGAAATGGGTGACTATTTTTTTGTTTTTTATCTTTTTTAAGATTCTATCTCCATAGATAAATGGTATATCACCATCAAAGTGATATATATCAAAGTCACCAAAGCCAAATCTATCCCAGAATTTGTTGAGTTTATATAACCATAAAAAATCCCTTGCTCTTAAAAAGACCCGGGTCGGCAGGTTATTCCCCTTAATTTTTAAGTTTAACCTATCTTCGGGCACAACCACATTATCTCTCCCCGTAAGCCTCCTTAAAGAGTTTATCGGTTGGGAATTTAATAGGGGATAATTCAATAATATCCCATTTGGAAAACCGAGTCGGGAACGGGTCATCGTCACCAGGACACCCTCATCACCAAAATATCTGTGGCTCCTGCTTAAAAGTCCGGGAACATCCTGGAAGTTTTCAAATGTCAGGTGGAGTATTTTCATTTTTGTTTCTTAAATTTTCAACTTTGAATGTTGATTAGTGTTCGGATGCCATCCCTTAAGGGCGTCTCTTTATAACCTAACTCTCCCTTTGCCCTTGAAGGGTCGCCGCAGAGCATACTTTTGCCGCTATTTACTTTCTTCGCACTCTTACCTGTGACAGATTCAACCTCTACAATTAACTGATTTAGGGAGACCGGCGAACCGCAGATATTATATGTAGTATTTCCTGCTGTGTCGCGTAATTTAATCAATGGTTCAATTATGTCGTCAATCAGGGTGGGAGTTATTGTTCCATAATCGGTTTCAATAATTCCTGTATTTTTAAGCGATTCAATGAGATTATAAAAGTATCCCTGCTTTAGATTTTTGCCAAAAGGGAAGAATATCCGTAAAATCTTTATCTCAAAATTTTTGTTATAATAACGGGAAAGGATCTCGGACTGAAACTTCGTGGTTGCATAAAAACTGCGGGGATTAAAGGGGGCATTTTCGTTAATTCTATCTCCGTGGCCATAAACCTCACCGGATGATAATAAAATAAATTTTTTTGTCCCAACCTTCTTTGCCCACTCCAGCAAAAATAATGTTGCAGTTACATTCGCCATAAAAATTTTTGTAAACGGACCGGAGTATGCCTCATAAATATGGAAGATATTGTCGACTTTCCTGGGCAATCCCTTTTCCAGGTTCAACTCCTGGTCCAGTTTTATAAATCCATACTTCAAATTTATCTTACCCAAGAAAGACATCGGTACATCCTTTGGTGAGGGAAAGATTGTATATACAGTCTCACCCCTTTTTAATAAGTTTTCAATCAACATCTCACCAACACCAAAAGGGCTTGTAACTAGATTTGTAATCTCCATACTTCATTATAACAGAAAAATTTATTAAGTCAACTATTGATTTTAATTACGATTTTAATAAAATATTTTGTGGAAGACTCAAGATTCAAACCGGGTGATATTGAAAAAAGGGTTGTGCAGGCATTGATGGATAGGATTCATAAAGAGATAAATCCCCTTGATTTTGCCTTTCTTTCTGATGCGGAAATTGCCGCAGCTGCGATGTTTGAAAGTCTATTGGATATGCCTTTTGATAACGAAACAAAGACTGCCCGCGATATAATCCTTGAAGAACGGAGGAGATTGAATAATCCCCTAACTGAGATTAAATATGAGATCTCCTTTGTGCTGGATGAATTGACTCAGCGCTCCCTTGCTCAAAGAAATTACGAGCGGGCATGCGAACTATTAGATAATAATAAATTCAAGGATGCGATTGAACTCTTTGAATCCGTTTTGGATAATTTTAGTGACAATCCGGAAATATATAAAAACCTTGGTTATGCCTATTATAAACTCTCAAGAATCTATGAGGCTAAGATGTGCTTCCAGAGGGTCCTTGATTTGAAACCCAACGATGAGTTTGTTGTGAAGAGTCTAAAAGAGATTAAGATGATAGAAAGTAGACGAACGAGCTTGACCGAGAAGAGACTCATTGAACTTCCCACCTGGATGATTGTTGAGGAATTGAGGAGGCGTCTTTCTGATTTTGAACTAAAAGATTTTTTAGAAATTGCCCAGATACGGGGAAAAATAGATGATATTTTTATGGTATATTTGCAGAGGCTACGCCAGAAAGGGGCTACCTACCCCACCATTTCCAATATCTCTCTTATTAAAACAGCCTTCCGGGAACTTAGGCATCGTTGCATCCCTGGAAAGATATTTGCTGATGAATTCTATGATAATCTTTATGATTTACTGGGTAAACTTGATACCATCCCCAGGCAAAAAAGGCAGGAACGGGCATCTGTTGCCTCTGAAATTCTCAAGGCGATTCTTTCACCAATTACTGTAAAGGTGGGCGAGAAGATTAGCTTGGATAGAGAAATCTTTGTGGGATATAATAATGAAGTTGAGGATGAAATCAAGGGGGCAGTTCTGTACTGCCTTGATGCCCTTGAAAAGGCAAGGGAATGGCATAAATTACTCTTCTATAGTGACAGACTTTGGAATCTCTTTGAGGATACATCCTTCTTAAAAAAGAAGGCACTGGCATATTTTGGCTTAAAAAGATTTAAAGAAGGTAAAGAGATTTATGAAGAGTTAATTGCTCAGGAACCGAGTAATATCTCAAATCTTATTAATTACGGTAATCTCTGTATCAGGTATCTCAAGGATAAAAGATTGGCAAAGGAGATTTACCAGCGGGCTTTATTCAAAGTCCAATCCGGACTATTTACTTCTTATGAACGAGAGGAGTGGATCAACATTATATTTTGTCATCTTAGGGAGATTACAGATGACCCGAAGGAGATGGAAAGATTAGAATCCCAGAAGGTTAATTCGATTTTATCCCCCCAAATTAGAACCTATAAAAAGGTGGGGCGTAATGAACCCTGTCCCTGTGGTTCCGGGAAGAAATATAAGAAGTGTTGTGGCAGAGTTGTATAGGGGTGTAATTGCCATTTCTAATTTATCTGTCCGACTCATTCAAGAAATTCTTTATCAAGCCAGAGATCTTAAAGACAAGAAACCCTTTATTGCGTAGCACAAGACTGGGCACGACTTTCCGCCCGAAATACAAATTTGTAAGGTTGAACTCTCTTATCTTTAAGAGATACGGGAATAGATGGTAGTCAAAGAAAGAGGGGCGATTGAAGAAGACCTGGGGGATATCCATTATTGCGCATTCAAGTGAGGCTGTCCCGGAGCAGGTAATTATTAAATCACAATTGCGCATTACCTGGTAGCGGTCCGGGTGCCCGGGAAAGAGGCTGGGATTTATCTTCTTTAATTCTCCGGGTAGGTAATTGAGTGTATCCGGATGCAGAATGATGGAATATTCAACCGGTGATTTACCCTCAGGGGCTGCGGCTATCTCTTTTATTATCTCAATTATTACCGGTAGATTTCTCTTTATCTCACTCACCCTTGAACCGGGCATAAAGCCGATTCTCTTTTTATAATCCGTTCTTTTATACCTTTTCAACTCTTCAAAGAGTGGATTCTGCCAGTATATCACTCGATAACCTTTGCAATTGTAAAAATGATATTCAAAGGGGAAGACCGAAATGATTAAATCAACCCATCTTTTGATAAAGTATTTCCTAAATTCTCCCCATGCCCAGATCTGTGGTGGCAAGAGGTAGATGACCCTTGCCCCGACTCTCTTTGCATATCGGCATAATAATAGATTTATCCCGGGATAGGCAACCGGCATGAATACAGTGGGTTTTATTTTATATATCATGCGGGCAATCTTTCTAAAAGATTGATAATTTCTAATCATAGAAATAAATCCAGCCGCAAATCCAAGGGTTTTGAGTCTGTTGTAATCATATACCAGCTTCGCGAGCGCCCCCAGTTGCTCGCCACCAACACAAAAAATTTCTAATTCCCTTTTGTTAAGTTCCGATTTTAATCTTTTAATAAAAAGACTGGCGTATAAATCACCAGATGGCTCACAGGCAGAGATGAACAGCGGACCTTTTTGGAATAAATTCCACACGAAAATATGATAATCAATAAAAATTGAAAATCAAGAATAAAAAGGCACCTCTAAATCACCCAATTTCGGTAAGATTATTTTTGATTTGAACCGAAAATCTTGACTTTGTTTGCTTAATAATGTATAATCTTTAAGAAGGAGAATGGTTTATGGCAATAACATTCTTAAAAATAAAGATAATAAATCCTGAGCACCCCCAAAAAAAGAAGCTATGTGAATTCCTTGTTGATTCAGGTGCGGTCTATTCGGTTGTCCCCACAGATGTATTGAAAAAATTGGGTATCAAACCAACTTCAACTCAGGAATTTATCCTGGCAAACGGAGAAACCATTATCAGACCTGTCGGGAATGCGTATTTTGAATACCAGGGTAAGATAAGGGGTGCCCCTGTAGTCTTTGGAGAAAAGGGAATATTCTTATTGGGGGCAACTACAATTGAGGCATTGGGAATGGTTCTTGACCCTATAAACAGAACCCTGAAACCATTGCCAATGGTTCTTATGAATGCCCAGGTAATAGGAATTTGAAAGTATATTCCTGAGATAGATTCAGGGCATCCTCTGATGGAAATCAGGATTCCTGTGACCTAAAGATTCAAACGGAGCAACAAAATGGAATTAAAATGGATAATAAATCCCCCCTTCTGCAAAGGGGGATAGAGGGGGATTCAGGGGGAGAATCCCCTTGCTGTATGTTCAGGTAATAGGAATTTGGAAAATTCCTATTACCTGATAATGAAATTTTTCATTATGGAAAAAAAGGGCAAGATACATCAGGGATGGACATTATGTCAATGGGTGGTGCAGAGCCGATTAGGAAAAGTTTATTTTGGGGGTTTCAGGGGAACTCCCCTGATGTATCTTG
>CBFGJQ010000050.1:0-2672 GCA_965649095.1 Caldifarciminota bacterium
AAATGTCCAGGTTGAGAATACCCAGTCCCTTCTTTCCTCTTTGTTGAACCATTTGAAGATAATCACAAACATTATTACCAAAAATATCAGAACAAGATACCAGTGGATATTATAAACTGCATTCCAGAATCCAACCGGTTCTTTTGGTTTTGCCCAGGCCGCAAAGATGAGAATAAAGATCAAAGAAAGGAAATAGAGAATATTCTGCACCAGTGAGCGCCCTTTTATCGTTGATGATTCGGTCTCAAATGAACCTTCTCCTTCAACTTTTTTATCTGGATAGATCAATGCCATCAAAAGTCCAATAATAATTGAAAATAAGACTGCTCCTACTGCCCGGGCAATACCGAGTTCAGCACCGAGGATGCGGGCAGTAAGGATTATTGCTAAAACATTTATTGCCGGACCGGAGTATAAAAATGCGACTGCGGGACCAATTCCTGCACCCCGGGTTAAGATTCCGGCAAACATTGGCAGGACCGTGCAGGAGCAGACGGCAAGGATTGTGCCTGAGACCGAGGCAATACCATAGGCAAGGACCTTATTTGCTTTTGCCCCGAAGTATTTTATCACTGCCTCTTTGGAGATAAAATTACTGATTGCACCAGCAATAAAAAATGCCGGGATTAGACAGAATAGCACATGCTCCCGGGCATACTCCTGAATCATAAAGAATGCCTCAAGGATTGCACCTTGAATTCTCATTCCATCAAGAGGCACAAAGTAAAGGATGAGAAAAACAACGATAAAGATTATTAATCTCGTTCGTTCCTTCAAATTACCTCACTTTCACCTATTTAAAATTCCAAATCCCAAACAAATCCCAATGACCAAAATGGCTTGGAATAGATTCCTGCTGGTCCCTGCTTTAAACAGGGATTACCCCTTTGGATTCCCGCTTGCGCGGGAATGACAAAAAGGGGCAGGAATGACAAAAAAACGAAAACAACAAACCAAACCGTTTCGCATTTCGCAACCGTGAACCAAATTATCAATTCGCATATTCACCTTCTCGCCATTTCTTTTAATAATTCACTCTTCTTCTTCAAATTTCCAACCACACATTCTTCAAGCATATCAATTATTTTAAAGATACGAAGGTCTGCGACTTCATACCAGACCTCAAGCCCCCGTTTTTCGCAACGCACAATCCCCGCATTTTTTAAGATTGCTAAATGGTGAGAGACATTTGATTGTTCCGCGCCAACATAAGGTATAATCTTGCACACGCAACAGGGACCGTTCCTGAGTTTTTCTATTATTTTTAACCGCAACGGATGCGCCAGGGCATTAAAAACATCCGCTTTTATTTCCAAAATATCGTCTTTAACTTTCATACTTTATGATTATATCTAAATATTGTCATATGTCAAGAAGGAAAGACTTCTCCTGCCGGATTTAGCAATTACTGGTAATACTCCCCTAACGCGGTGCTACTTGATTTTCATTGAATTAATAGGTATAATATCTTAATGATTAAAGACTTTCTTGATATACTTCATAAAAAGAGAAATGGTAGCAGATTGAGTGAAAAAGAGATTAATTTTTTAGTAAATGGATATACTAAAGGAATTATCCCTGACTATCAGTTCTCTGCCTTCCTGATGGCAGTATATTTTAGAGGAATGGATTTTGATGAAACAACATTTCTCACAAGGGCGATGTTAAATTCAGGCAAGGTTCTTGACCTTTCGGATATAGATAAGCCCAAGATCGATAAACATTCAACCGGCGGGGTAGGGGATAAAGTATCTCTGATTCTTGCTCCACTTGTAGCAAGTTGTGGGATATGTGTGCCAATGATTTCGGGAAGGAGCCTTGGGCACACCGGCGGAACCCTTGATAAGTTGGAATCAATTCCGGGATTTAGAACAGATTTGAGTCGAAAAGAATTCAAAAAACAACTAAAAGAAATTGGGCTCGCAATAATCGGGCAGACCGATGATATCGCACCTGCTGACAGAAAGATATATGCCTTGCGTGATGTGACCGGAACGATTGATTCAATCCCTTTGATCACGGCAAGTATTATGTCAAAAAAACTTGCTGAGGACCTTGATGGACTAGTTCTGGATGTAAAATTCGGAAGCGGTGCCTTTATGAAGGAATACAGAAAGGCAAAGGAACTCGCCCGCACCCTTGTCAATGTTGGTAAGAGTGCTGGTGTGAAGACAGTTGCAGTCTTAACCAATATGAATAATCCCCTTGGCGAATATGTTGGCAACTCACTGGAAATAGTAGAAACAATTGAGGCATTAAAGGGGCGGGGACCAAAAGACCTTATGGAGATTGTCTTTCGTCTTGGGGCAGAGATGCTAAGGATTGCCGGGATAAGAGGTGGTGAGGAATTATTGGAGAGAAAACTCGCAGATGGCTCGGCTCTGAATAAATTTAGAGAGATGGTCGAATTCCAAAATGGAAACCCTGATATTATTGACGACTACAAACTCCTGCCCGTTGCGAAAAACAGGATTGAAGTCTATGCAGAGAAATCTGGATATATCCATTCTATTGATAACTATGCACTTGGTATTTTAGCCACAAAGATGGGGGCGGGGAGATTAAAGAAAGGGGATAAGATTGATCATTCCTGTGGGTTCAGGGTCAAAAAAAAGATTGGCGATTTAGTAAAAAAGGGGGAGGTATTGCTTGAAATTTTCTCTGACAACAAA
>CBFGJQ010000050.1:2682-5550 GCA_965649095.1 Caldifarciminota bacterium
AGAGCGAGTTGAAGAGATAAGCAGTGATATAAAAAAAATCTTTACAATTAAACCGCAACCTATAAAATCAAAAATATTAATAAGAGAGGTTGTGAAATAACTAATGGATGAAATAACAAAAAAACTAATCGCTGAGAAAAAATTCTCTGATTTGGAAGACCGTTGGATTGAATTAATGGAAGACCCTGATATCAAATTAAAGGAGTTATTTGAAATCGCTCAAGAATTGAAGAAACATCAGGAAGATTCCCGTGCCTTTATGTTACTTGCACTACTCGCCGAGAATCTCATCTTGCAAGGTAAAATGATTGAGGCAATTGAGGTCTATAAGAATATGGCATATTTCACAAATGATGATAGTAAAATAAGGGAGGACCTCATAAAATTGTATCAAAATATTTATAAGGAATCAGTCCATATAGATGATTTCATTGAATTGTCGGGGCTAAAAAAAGGAGGGCATATATTTAAAAGTCTGAACAAACTTGATGAATTTTTGAGATATGACAAAGGCAATATCTTCTATTTTGAAAAATTTGGAATTGGTGAGGTTGTAGAAATTAGACCCGAAAAGAGGGAAATTATCCTAAATTTTGAAAGGCAGAAAGGTTATCTATTGAAGATTGATGTGGCACAAAGACTCCTAAAACCAGTTCCTCCGGGTCATTTCCTTTATAAAAAATACAAGAGTATCTCAGAACTAAAAACATTGGCTAAAGAGGACCCGATCG
Source organism: Caldifarciminota bacterium (assembly GCA_965649095.1). Lineage (GTDB taxonomy): Bacteria > Hydrothermota > Tepidihabitantia > SM23-42 > JAOAFX01 > JBDRWI01. The sequence continues at coordinate 3,414 of CBFGJQ010000050.1, forward strand.
GCTTGACAAAGTTTCTATTAAGGAGTTTCAATGTGCCACTAAGTTCAAGCCAGATAAAATTACATCTTAAGGGAGTGATTGAAGATGAAGTGATGGACAAATTCTGGGAGAAGATTAAAAAGAGATTGGAGACTGACCCAGAAATAGAAATCATTGGTGAAACAAAAAGATTATATCAGTATATCCCGGAAGTTACTGATAAGGTATCGCGGATAATTAAGGCATTTGAAGAGGCTGATATCAACAAAAAATACTATCTTGCGGAAGAATACCTTAAGAAAAAGCCTGATGTTTTCGAAAAATTATTATCAAAATTGATTGACCTGGGGGATGAACACTACCGAACCTACCCCTGGTTTGCCGTTGATCTCTATTATTTATGCAGAGCTTATAACAAGGATATTAAATTCTCTTATACACTTGAGGGGTTAATAAATAACTCTAATGTAGAAGAGATAGTGTTAAAATTGAATAATGACGACCACAAAAGGTATTTTCTGCAGGAGATTGTTGAGAAAAGACCCTCTGACTGGCTCAGGGTTATGAAAAAAATCTACCTGTCTGCCGATGTTGATTTTAAACTATTGGCCGAGATCGAGAAACATCTTGCACGACATACTGAGGAATTGAAAGAAATGTATCAAACAATATTCCTTATGCCGCAAAAATTTCCCGGGCAATTCCAATGGCTACTTAAAAAAGTTGCCCGGGGAGAATTGAGTGAATTTATTAACTCAATTTTACTACCACGGTTAATAAACAGCCTTGAGTATGTAAAGGGTATAAAAAAACTATTTTTAAAGATTCTCCCCTTAGACAAATTTGACGAACTAATTAAAACTGCTCCCGCGGATAATGTTAGAAATATTAAATCCGCCATTACTGAAAGCACCTGTCTAACCGCATACGAAAAGAACAATTTCTTGAGGATTATCGACTTCTACTTCCCGGGTTTGTTTGAGAAGAAAGAAGAGGCTATTTATGCAACGCCTGAGGCACTCACGAGAAAAAAGCAGGAACTTGAACACCTATTGACGGTAGAAATTCCCGTTAATAAAAAAGAGATAAGCAAAGCACGAGAATACGGTGACCTGAGTGAGAACTTTGAATACAAGGCCGCCAAAGAGAAACAGGACCAGTTGTATCAAAGGGTCAGGGAGATTGAAGCTGCATTGAGTAAGGTAAAAATTATTGACCTAACAAATGTAGATACCAGTAAAGTTTCAATTGGAACGACGGTTGTATTGAAGAATCTCAATAGTGGCGAAATTACTAATTATACAATTTTGGGGAGATGGGATACCAACCTTGATAAAAATATCATCTCCAATGAAGCACCACTTGCCCGGGATATCTTACTGGGAAGGACTCGTGGCGAAAGGGTAATTATAAACGAAGTCCCCTACGAGGTCATTGATATTAAGCAAATCTCCTCTTGATTTTTTATAGGAAATAAGTATATTGTTCCGAACAAACGAACACCTGCCCAAGAATTCCAAAATAAAAATTGATTTCGGATGTTGACACACTTCAAATTAAAAGTATAATATTACCATATGAATTTTATGACCAGGGGGCTTTGGGGGAAGACTAAAGGGCTATTCCGTGTAAGCCAGAAAGATAAAGAGCCCTTTAGACTCTCCTACCTTAAAGGGGGGTAACGGCAAGCGGAATTTTCTGTCAGGAAAAGATTCGGCACGGAGAATATCCGCACCCGCAGGGCTGATATAAAATAAGTTATACGCCATTTTTGCTTGTTGGTCAGAGAAAAAATAAATGCGAAGCTACTAAATATTAAAAGGCGGCAAAGAATGAAAATAATGAACACAGAAACTCTATTAATAAATAAAACAATTAAGTTGCCGACACATTTTCCCGAGCCTGTGGAAGTGGAAAGTATAACTCCAGTAGGAAAGCATTATAAATTAAGGGTGCGAAAGAAAGACGGTCATCTTGAAGAGGTAATAGTATCTCAGGATGAAATAAAAGAGGCTCAGATAATTTCTGAAGAAAAATACAAACCCGTAAATCCGAAAGACCTATCTTTATTTGTAGAGTCTCACCGTATCCGCTATGCCTACTCTTATGACCCTTACTTTGCAGTTAGCCTGTCAGGTATTCAAACCTTGCCACACCA
>CBFGJQ010000051.1:0-4313 GCA_965649095.1 Caldifarciminota bacterium
GATCGCCGATGGAAGGTGCACAAACTTAGATGGAGCATCGCTGGGGGTTTCAGGGGTTCTCCCCTGATGTATCTTGTTTTATCCCCTGATAGATTGAGACATCTATCCGGGTGCCCGGAAATCTTAATGAAGCGAGCACCATTTTTAAACCCCTTGCTTAACAGAGGCGTCAAATAATGATGAAGGGAGATGATGATGCTGTGCTGGTCAGAAGGTTTAAAGATGGTGATGAGGGGGCATTTGCTTCCCTCTTCAAAAAATACCAGCTGGCATTATATTCTATCTGTTATCGCCAGACAAGGAATGAAGAAGATGCACAGGAACTTACTCAGGAGATATTTATTAAGGTTTACCGAAATCTTAAAAAATTTAAAGAAAATTCCAGATTCTTTACCTGGCTTTACCGAATTGCAGTCAATACCTGTATCTCATTCAAGAGGAAATCCCATCCGGAGATTGGAATCAGAGACATCCAACCGAATCCAACCGAAAGGGATATATCCTTGAAAAAGGCAATTGACGATGCCCTTATGAAACTCCCCGCCCGACAGAGAATGGCATTTATCCTCCGGCACTATGAAGGTTATAAATTTGATGAAATTGGTCAAATGATGGGGATATCCGAAGGTGCGGCCAAGGCAAACCATTTCCAGGCAATAAGGAAACTGCGGATTTTATTAAAGGATTGGTTATGAAAAAGTGCCGATATAGGAAAAATATAATTGACTATATTGAAGAACTGTTGCCATTAGAAGAACGTGCCAATTTTGAGAACCATCTCAAAACCTGTGCAGACTGTCAAAAAGAGGTTAGGGAAACAAAAAGACTCTCCGAAATAATGGATAAAGACGAAGTGCCGAAACCGGATTGGAGATTTTTTGAAAAGCTAAGGTTGCAGATACCGAAGAGGGAGGTCGATTATAAACTGCCCTTGTGGAAGATATTCAGTATCCTTGGGCCGGCTCTTACAATATTTATTATAATCCTCCTTTTCAACTTAAAGACCAGACAGGTGGTTGAATTCTCAATCCCGATTTCTAACCTTTTAGAGGATGAAGCCCTCAACAGCCTTCTCCTTGACAGGATAATTGATAAGGAGATTATTACTAATTTTGAAACTCTGGAGGAATATTTTAGTCCAACCATTGAGCAGGACTTAAATGAGATGGATAGAGATGAGTTGAAGGTATTTATGGAAGTTATAAGAGAAAGGTATAAGCTAGCAACATAGGAGGTTGTGATGCAGGCTCGACAAAAGGCAATCTTGGCTCTCTTTTTAATTCCATTACTATTTGCCGAGAATGAATTTGATGAAAAGGACCCCAGAGAGATCATTGAAAAGGTGCGGATATATAAATTGACCGAGGCGCTTGACCTGACGACTGAACAGGCAACGAGGTTCTTTCCAAAATTAAAAGAGATGCGAAAGACCGAACAGGAGTTTCAAAAAGAGAAGATAAAACTTATTAAAGAGTTAAAGGTGCTCATTGAAGAGGGCGCCCCGGAGTCGGAAATAATTAAAATCTTAGATAAATATACGGAAATCCATAAAAAGAGGATGATAGAGCAGGCAAAGGAGATTGAAGGATTAAGAGGGGTCCTTACCCCCCTCCAGCAGGCAAAGTTTCTGATATTCCAGCTGGAATTTGAGAGAGAGATCAGAGACATAATCAGGGAGGTAAGGAGAAGGCATCCACCGCCAAAACCGTAAAGACTGATTACCTCTAAAAGATTATTTCAGGAAGATAACCTTTTTAGTAAAACTGCTCCTGGGCAGGAGGAAGTGAATAAAATAGATACCGGATTGGAGCCCATTACCCTGACTATCCCTGCCATTCCAGACAAATCTGTGCCTGCCCGCCGGAACATGCGCCATTTTTAATCGGTGCACAACCCTTCCCTCACTACTATAAATCCTAATCTCTACTGGCTGTGCCCCTTTAATTTGATAATCAATGGCAAAATTTGAATGGAATATAGAAGGTGAAGTCTGGCTAAATTCGGATATTGGAATATCTCTTTTCGGTCCTTCCGATATTCCCACCCCATGGACCTTTATCTTCCATATCCACTGCGAATATGCAGCACAGGTATACAGGTAACCAATCCCCGCCTCTTCACAGTATGTGATCCCTTCCGGATAGTCACCGGGTGGCGCCGGGTGGCTCTGAACCGCAACCACATCGTATGGTGAACCGACTACAGATATCTTCTTAATCGCCTCCAGCCCATAACCATCATTCGCCCAGATTGTTCCATCGCGCGAATCATAGGTAATATCCATAAACCATTGGATATTGCCGTCACTTTCATATATCGTGTTGATGGAGCCAAGGGTGTCCATCTTGACTACATTTTGTGAATCAACCTCTGCCGCCCAGAGATATTGACCATCCCAGGTCAATCCCCTCAAATTATAATTAACACTAAAGTTTCGCACAAGATTGCCCAGGGTATCAACTACCCAGATTCGGCCTGGATTTGGATAAAATTCGGTAGTATAAAGTTGGCTATTTACCATTGTCAGACCAAGGCAGTAGTGAATCCCGGCAACCGGGAAATTAAATTGGCGCAGAATATAGCCATCAGATTTTCTGAGTTTATAAAATACCGGATAAGAATTTGTCGTATTTGTAAAATTCCAGAGATAATCGCCTTCATCGGTTAGCCCCATCCTAAACTCACCCGGTGGTGCCGGAATTGAATCAATGATAACCCACCAGAATGTGGTGCAGGTAGTCCTCATTGTATCATTAGTAGGGTCCTGGTCATAAGGCAGACCGGTAAAGGCGGTCACATTAAATACCAGGTTCTCCTGGTTTGGCACAAACCAGGGTTGGCTGAAGATAATCGTTATTGTATCAAGCGGGGCAAGACTGTCAACATCGGCGGTTTGATTGTACTGAGCTACACCTGCCGAGTCAATTATAAGAGTTACGGGGAAAGACTCCGGGTAAAGACCAATGTTTATTACCCTTAATCCGGGATAAATGACCCCACCAGGTAGAATTCTTTCGCCCGGTTCAAGTATGCAATCCGGTTTTACATCATGCTCAAATAGTAATCTATTTTCATTGGAAATATTAACATTACCGGCGAGATATCCACCTTCTTTAGTCGGAATTCCATTAACTCCCAGGGGAGGCTTGAAGGGCTGATTTGCTATAAGAACCAATGGAATAATTAGTCCTAACTTAATTAAATGGTGAGCCGGCATTGTAACCTCCTTCCCCCTTACCTTCTCCCCTTGGTAGCCTTTTTCACCTTCAAGAGTTTCATTATCATACCTCTCCTGTGAGATGGGGCGTAAGGAATGAGATAACTTGAAAGCACCTGATAGATAGAAAGAAGCCTTGGCTCATCTTTTATCAATTCAATATGCCTCTTTATCGTCTCGGTATCTCCCCTTACCAAAGGACCGCTGAGGGAGTGGCGTAAACCCGATTCTTTTATATTCTCAAGTGTCTGTTCCATTATTGGTAATATAACCTCCTGCAGTTCTCGTTCACCCCATCTTATCCTTTTTGCTAAATTCAATATCCCGGCGATGAGACCAACTAAAAGGTTACTGGCATAGACACCGGTCAGATGGCAGTACCCCTTATGCCTTTTTTTAATCTTCTTAATTACAAAATTTCTTCCACCAAAAATCTGGTGGGCAATCCTATATGCCTGATAATCCCCCTGAAAAAAGAGGTAAATCTTATTCAAGCGGGGTGGAATGACAAGCCGGGGAAATGTTGCGTATGGATGCAATGAACCACGAAATATTCTATCACCCTTTGGGAAAATCTCGGCCGGGAGTATCCCACTGAAATGGAAACAGAACCTTTTCTTACTATCAAAGAAGATAGAGGCCGTCTTGAAGGCATTAAGGACTTCGTCATCCGGTGTGGCGAAGAATAGAATATCACTCTCTCTTACCAGGTCTTTAAAAGGCGGATTCTTCTCTATCTTCAAAATTTTCATCGCCCCTTTTTGATTCTCTTCTCTTATATCATATACACCGATAATATTCCCTCCCTCCTTTATAAGATAACAAAGTGATACACCGACGCGCCCGCAACCAACAAGTCCAATCTTCATAAGTTCTTTACCAATTGTTCCATCTCAGTATATAGAGCAGTAGAATCAACCTTTGCCTCCGGTGCAATCCTTGATACGAGGTCTTTCAGAATCTTACTCGGACCGATTTCTAAGAAAGAGTCATAGCCCGAATCCCTGATATTTTCAATTGCCCTTACCCAGTTTACCTGGGAAAGCATCTGTCTTTTGAGAGAGTCCTTGATTTCACCGCTTTCTTTAATAATCTT
>CBFGJQ010000051.1:4323-5493 GCA_965649095.1 Caldifarciminota bacterium
ATCCCTTTTCGCATCCTGAAAATTAACCGTATCAAGAAACCGCCCAAATTCAACTGCCGATTCTTTGAGATAAGGACTGTGCCAGGCGCCACCGACATCCAGGGGAATACCCTTCCCCCTATGCTGGTTAACAAATTGGGCAATTCTCTTGATTCCTTCTTTTGAACCCGACAATACAATCTGATTTGGGGCGTTAATGTTGGCTACAACCACGGGCTCATTTATCTCCGAGGAAACCCTTTTACACTCTGCCGCAAGGATTTCAATATCCACCCCCATAACCGCCATCATCGTTCCTTCCCTACCCCCTGCTTCCATTACCTCGCCGCGTCTTTTAATCATTCTTATACCATCATCAAAACCTGTGACCTCGCAATATACTACTGCCGTAGCCTCGCCAAGACTATGACCCAAAGAGACAGCACCAAAAATCCCCATCTCCTTCAAAATCTCGGCATAGGCCAGGGAAACAACACTTATTGCCGGCTGGGCGATGCTGGTGCAGGAACTCGTCTTTGCTGCCTCTTCACCCCAGAGATATTTTTTTATATCGTAATTCAAAACATCGCAACTCTTATCTATAACCTCCTTTGCCGCTTTATACCGGTTATAAAGTTCTCTACCGATGCCCGGCTTAAACGCACCCTGACCATCAAATAAGAATGCAATCCTTCTCATCTGACCTCCTACCCTATCTCCAATTTATTCTACCCATTTTTTCATAACAGTCAACATAATTATGCCTCCGGAAAAATTTATATTGAGCAAATCGAAAAGTTGACGGCAGTCTATTTTTTGAATATAATTGCATATAAAGCCAATTCTGCCGAGATGGCGGAACGGGGAGACGCGGCGGACTCAAAATCCGCAGTGCTGAAAGGCACGTGGGGGTTCGACTCCCCCTCTCGGCATCCCCTTTGAGAAGGGCGCAATCTGTAGTAAGTTTTTCACAAAAATGGTGTTTGAGTTTCTGAAGAACAAGAAAAACATCTGTAGCGTCCAACTTCAGTTGGACGAAGAATTTTATTCGTAATCAGTAAGTTTCTCCAAAAAACTCCCTCCCCCCTTAAATCACCCTCCCCCTCAGGGGAGGAGAAGTAAATGTTAATGTTTTTGGAAAAACTAAAGAGGTTGTGTCGTAATGTCATTCCTTCGCTATGCTCAGGTAAT
>CBFGJQ010000052.1:0-5480 GCA_965649095.1 Caldifarciminota bacterium
ATGTCAATGGGTGGTGCAGAGCCGATTAGGAAAAGTTTATTTTGGGGGTTTCAGGGGAACTCCCCTGATGTATCTTGCAAACATTTATCGTTTGACGGTTTCGCGGCCCGTTTCGCCTTACGGCTTCGTTATAGGTCAATATACGAAAGACGAGAAATGGACAACGATTCTGGCCGCGCCACCGGACAACCTTTAACTATAAACTTTTAAAGATTGGGGCGTCGTCTAATGGCAGGACCCAGGATTTTGGATCCTGTTGCGGAGGTTCGACTCCTCCCGCCCCAGTTTTTGTGGGTCTTGAATTAGAGAGGTAAAGATGGCCGAGATAATGCTATTTGCGGGCACTACGAGTGCCCAATTAACAACCGAGATTTCAGAAAAGATCGGGATACCGGTCAGTAAAAGTTCCGTTACAAAATTCGCGGATGGTGAACTGAAGATAAAGATAGAAGAGAATATCAGGGGGCAGGATGTCTTCATTGTCCAGGCAACAAACCCACCTGCGGAGAATATCCTTGAACTACTCCTCTTTTTAGATGCGGCAAAGAGGGCCTCTGCGGAAAGGATTACGGCGGTAATTCCCTATTTTGGATATGCAAGGCAGGACCGGAAGGATGAACCAAGGGTGCCTATCTCCGCAAAGTTGATTGCCGACCTATTGAGTGTAAGCGGGGCAGATAGAATTCTGACGATGGACCTGCATGCAGAGCAGATTCAGGGTTTCTTTGATATACCGGTTGACCATTTATATGCCGCACCGGTCTTTATTGAATACTATTCCGGACACAATCTTTCAGATTATGTAATTGTCTCCCCTGATGCCGGTAGGGTAAATCGGGTAAGGGCATTTGCCCGGCGTCTGGGAAGGGATGTGCCAATTGCAATAATTGATAAACGGCGAACCGGACCGAATCAATCGGTAGTTCTAAATGTGATTGGCGAGGTAAAGGGAAAGAATGCGATTATCTATGATGATATGATTGATACGGGCGGGACAATGGTTGAGGCGAGCGAGGCGCTCTTTTGTAACGGGGCAAAAGAGATTTTTGCCTGCGCTGTCCATCCCCTCTTCTCAAGGGATTGCTCAACAAGGATCCTTAACTCTCATATAAAAGAGATTGTCGTGACCAATACCCTTTCTATTGCCCGGGAAAAATTGAATCCCAAAATCAAAATCCTTTCTGTGGCCGGACTCCTGGCTGAGGCAATAAAAAGGATTCACAAAAATGAGTCAATTAGTTCTCTATTCAGGGAGGTTGAAGAATGAAACTGGAGCTTGTTGGCTACTTATATGAAAAGAGAAAGAAGGGCGATGTAAAACGGATGCGTAAGGAAGGTAAGATACCGGGAATTTTATATGGACATAAAGAGCAAAACAAAAGGATTTATGTTCAAGAAAGGGATTTTAAAAAAGTCCTTGAGGTATTAAAGAAAGAGGCCGTAACGATAGACTTGAAGATAGACGACAAAACCCTACCCTGTTTGATAAAGTCTATCCAGCATAATCCGATAACTGGTAGATTACTACACATTGACTTTCAACATATCAGTGAGAAAGAGAAGATAAAGGCGACGATTCCAATCCACCTGGTTGGCGAGGCACCAGGGGTTAAGAAGGGTGGCCTCTTAGACCAGCACCTTTATGAGGTAACTATTCGCTGTCTTGCAGACCGGATGCCCTCCCACATTGATGTTGATATCTCAAATCTTGAACTTGGTAAGACCATTCACCTTAAGGATATTGTCCTGCCGAATATTGAATTTGAAACAAAACTTGATACACCGGTGGTTTCAATCCTTACTGTAAAGAAAGTGGAGGCAGCAAAACCCGCACCTGAAGTGCCACCTGAAGAGGCAAAAGAGGCAGCACCGAAAGTAGAAGAGGTGAAAGAAGAGAAGACACCAAAGGAAGAAAAGAGAGAAGAGAAATAAGCCAAATAATTGGTGATTAAAATAAAGGAGTAGAAATGAAGGAATATAAAAACTTTATAAATGGTAAATTTGTGGATTCAAAATCAGAGAGAAGATTTGAAGATAGGAATCCCGCAAATTGGGATGAGGTCATCGGCATATTCCCGAAGTCAAATATAGAAGACCTCAATGAGGCGGTAGAGGCGGCAAAGAGGGCATATCCAAAATGGCGCACAGTGCCCATACCAAAGAGGGCAGAGATAATGCGTCGGGCAGCGGAGATAATGATTGCCAAAAAAGAAGAGGCGGCAAAACTGATGACCAGGGAGATGGGTAAGGTGATAAAAGAGGCGAGGGGCGATTATCAAGAGGGGATTGACACTGCTTTATTTGCTGCCGGACAGGGGCGCCGATACTTTGGATACACCGTCCCTTCTGAATTGCCGGATAAGATATCCTTTACACGCCGGGACCCAATGGGGGTATGGGGATTAATTACACCCTGGAACTTCCCGGTAGCCATCCCCTCCTGGAAGATATTCCCCTGCCTCTTAAGTGGTAATACTGCGGTGATAAAACCGGCCACTGATACACCCGCATCGGCGGGTGAGCTTGTTCAGGTATTGTATGAGGCAGGGCTACCCGAAGGGGTTTTGAATATTGTCTATGGTGGTGGGGGAGAGATTGGGGAAGGGATGCTCAACCATCCGGATATTGTTGGTATCTCTTTTACTGGTTCCTCAGATATTGGGAGAAGGATTGGTGAGGTATGTGGCAAGACCCTCAAGCGATGTTCACTGGAATTAGGTGGCAAAAATGGACAGGTTGTGCTTGCGGATGCGGACCTTGAGCTGGCACTGGAAGGGGTATTATGGGGTGCATTCGGCACAACTGGACAGCGCTGCACGGCTACATCAAGGCTTATCCTTGAAGAGCCGATCTATAATAAATTTATTGAGATGCTGAAATGGAGGGTGGAGAGGTTGAAATTGGGAAATGGCCTTGACGAGACTGTTGATGTGGGACCGCTAATAAACAAGGCACAACTTGAAACTGTCGCAAATTATGTTGAAATTGGAAAAAAGGAAGGGGCAAGATTATTGACCGGTGGTGAAAGATATACGGAAGGTGAATGTGGCAAAGGTTGGTTCTACAGACCCACTGTCTTCATTGATGTCCTGCCCACGATGAGAATCGCCCAGGAGGAGATATTCGGCCCTGTCCTTTCCGTAATAAAGGCAAAGAATTTTGAAGAGGCGATTGAGATCCTCAATGGAACGACATATGGCCTTTCCTCAAGTATTTACACCAATGACTTAAACAGGGCACAGAAGGCAATTGAACTTGCTGAGACGGGAATTGTCTATATAAATGCACCAACCATTGGGGCCGAATGTCACCTTCCCTTTGGCGGAATGAAGAATACCGGCAATGGCCATCGTGAGGGTGGTTGGACCGCCTATGAGATATTCACCGAGGTGAAGACTGTATATATTGACTACTCAGGGCATCTCCAGAAGGCACAGATCGACACCTGGCGAAAGGATAGTTGAAATGTGGGGGTAATATGAAAAGGCCAAGGATAGTTACCGAACTACCCGGACCAAAGGGAAGGGCACTTTTAAGAAGAGACTCAAAATTTATTTCTCCCTCTTATACCCGGGCATATCCAGCCGTTGTTGAAGAGGGTAAGGGGGTATGGGTGAAGGATGTTGATGGAAATGAATTCTTAGACTTCACATCCGGAATTGCGGTCCTTTCTACCGGACACTGCCATCCTGAGATTGTTGAGGTAATAAAAGGGCAGGTTGAGCGTCTGATTCATATGTCAGGGACAGACTTCTACTATCCCTACCAGATTGAGCTGGCGGAGAAACTTGCTGAGATTGTCCCGGGTGGGAAGAATAAAAAGGTCTTCTTTGGAAACTCCGGTGCAGAGGCAGTTGAATGTGCAATGAAACTTGCCCGCTATATCAAAAGGAGACCGAGATACATCGCATTTACCGGGGCATTCCATGGCCGGACCTTTGGTGCATTATCACTCACCTCATCAAAGGCGGGACAGCGTCGGTATTTTGGTCCTTTATTGCCCGATGTCACGCATGTCCCCTATGCCTATTGCTACCGATGTCCATTTAATCTCTCCTATCCCACCTGTGCCCTTGAATGCATAAGGTATATTGAAGAGGTCGTATTTAAGAAGATTGCACCACCCGAAGAGATTTCTGCAATATTCGTGGAACCGATACAGGGGGAAGGTGGATATGTAGTACCACCCAAGGGATTCTTCCCGGCCCTGCGTGATCTATGCAATAAATATGAAATCCTGCTCGTTGATGATGAGGTTCAGACGGGAATGGGGAGGACAGGAAGGATGTTTGCAATTGAGCACTATAACACCAAGGCGGATATGTACTGCATTGCAAAAGGAATTGCCTCCGGACTACCCTTAGGGGTATGTGTTGCCAATGCCGGTTTAATGGAATGGCCACCGGGTGCACACGCCTCAACCTTTGGTGGAAATCCAGTCTCCTGTTCTGCCGCATTAAAGACCATTGAACTACTTGAAAATGGGCTGATTGATAATGCAGCAAGACTCGGTGAGATTGCCTTAAAGAGACTGAATGAATTAAAGGAAAAATACGAATTTGTTGGTGATGTCCGGGGAAAGGGGTTGATGATTGGGGTGGAGTTGGTTGCAGATAAGAAAAAGAAAACCCCGATAAAGGATAGAAGGGATGCGGTCATTTATGAGGCATTCAAGCAGGGGCTCCTATTACTTGGGGCAGGTGAGAGTGCAATAAGGATAATACCTGCGCTGGTAATCAGCGAAGAGGAGCTCCAGGTCGGGCTCGAGCTCTTTGAAAATGTCCTAAAAAAGGTCTTTAAGATTTAAAAAGGGGGCTTTAGGCCCCCTTTTTAAAAAACCTTTAGCCATAATGCCGTATTACGGACTTCTATAAAAACCGAACCAGCAAGTAGCAGTATCGCAGGTCCCCTCACCATAGTCATCATAGGCAACAAATTGGAGGACTGCCTTTGCATCAATGGAAGGGCTATTTGGATTTAACATATAACCGATCACCGTATCAATTGGCAGTGGGATATTTTCTATTTTTGTGGTATCTACATCTTTTGGGTCAGTAATCCCTTTAATCTTAACATATATAGGAATATTTACCGGACCGAAGAACCTACTCGTCCCATCCGATGAGTAATACTCTATGATCATCCTATCAGTTGTGCAATCAACAGAATTTTTTGCAACAAAGTGAATCTCCTTAATCGCAACTGTGTCCCCTCTTTGTAAACTGACATCGATATAGGCCCCTAACGGGTTGATATAGGTAATCTCTATATCCGGTTTTACCTTCATCGATTCCCTGGCAAAATCGCAGGCAACAAAGATGAGAAGGCAAGCCATTAAGGCGAGAATCTTTTTCATCAAACCTCCTTTATAATTCTATTATTTTATCCAATATTTTCCACTTGTCAAGATACATCAGGGGAGAACCCCTGAAACAAGTTCAGGGCAGGCCCTGAAACCCCCAGCGATGCTCCATCTAAGT
>CBFGJQ010000053.1:0-5403 GCA_965649095.1 Caldifarciminota bacterium
ATTTCCTATAAGCGATTACAAAGCGCACTTTCTCTAAAGATTATTGTGGGGAGACTAATAAGGGGAGGTATCTTATGTTAGAGTCAAAGCAAGCAGTTTTAAAAATCGCAAATTTAAAAGAACAAGATATCGGGGGAACAGAGGAAAATGTTAAACAAAAGTTCATCGTACCCTTGTTAGAGCTGTTAGGCCATAAAAAAGAAGACTTACAGTTTGAATATCGCACGCGGACCGGTAAGATTGACATATATATTAAAAATGTTGCGCCAGATTGCAGGGTAATCATTGACACTAAAAATTATGGTGAACCATTGAATGAATGGATTGAACAAATAAAACAATACACCTACGATGAATCTGCCTTGCTTGCCCTTATAGCAAATGGAACTGAAATAAGAATTTATAGCCCACTTCGTGGTATTGCGTTTGAAAATTCCCTATTATATATTATAAAAAGAGATGAACTTGCTGAAGAATCTGTTTGGTCTATCCTTGAGGGACTTTTACATTTTGACAACTTGAGAAATGGCAATACTCTGAAAAAAGTCAACATTTTTTACTCTGTGTTCAAAATGTTGATTTGGGATTCTCCCCCTGAAATCCCCCTTGAAAAAGGGGGATTTATTATCCGTTTTAATTGCATTTTGTTATCCGTTTGAATTTTCAGGTAATACGACAAAATCCCATCAAGGGAGGATAGGGCAGTCTTAAACAAACCTCACCGCGACTATTTATCGCCAGTTGAAGCGGCTCATACATTTTATCAGTGAAAATAGCAGTCATATCCTCCTGTTGAATTCCCTTGGAATTTGAGTATAATTATCGGTGATTAAGGTGATTATCTTTGACCTTGATGGCACCCTCTATAAGAGTGCCGAGGTCTATCAAAAGTTTGCCGAGGCGGCATATTATACATACGCAAAATTAAAAAAATCAACTATTGAACAGGCAAGAGAGATTCTTGAAACCCGCCGGGAAGAGATGAAGAGAAAAAAAGGCTATGCCGTCCCTTATACCCTTGCCCTTCTTTCATTTGGCATTCCGATTGAAGAATGGCACAAAGAAAACATAAAATTCTTTAATGCTGGTGATTATTTAAAAAAGGATGAGAGATTGAAAGAAGCTCTGTCCAGATTGAAAGGGAGATACAAACTTGCTGTATTTACCAATAACAACAAAATTCAAACGGAAAGAATTTTAAAGGGATTGGGGATTGAGAACCTCTTTGATTACATCCTTACCTATGAGACATTTAGACTCTTAAAACCCGACCCAGAGATCTTCCGGAAGGTCATAGAAACACTCGGGGTAAAACCAGAGGAGTGTTTAATGGTTGGGGACCGTTATGCTGTTGATTTAAATCCGGCCAAGGAGTTGGGTATGGAAATCTGTGAGGTAGCGGGACCGGAAGATATTTATTACCAATTTGAATCCAATTGGATACCAAATTGCTGAGAGAGCGAATCTCTATCCATAGCAGAATATTTTAATGAAATGTTGATATAGTTAATTGGTCTAAATTTTACAAAAATTATACCATACTCTCCCTTTCCATAAACCATTCTATTGTTAATTACTCCCGGCAGGTCAGGTTCATAGATAAAGAGCCTCGTCTTATAACTTTCGCTTTCAAAGGCGGAGAGGCGTAAAAGCAACTCAAAAGATTTTGTATTAAGTCCTATGTCCACTCCGCCATAGATTCCCCTCAGTAGTGTATCACCATAACTATATTTCTCCTCAAGGCGTAAATTGAAATACAAAGGTTTTATTGGAGATATTTTCAAGAAGATTCTTGAGCTGGTAAGTTCTTTAATACCGGACCTGAATAACCAGCGGAGTTGACTTTTGAACTCGACAAGCCCTATAACCTTTGTAAGATTCAACTTCAGGTCATAACGGTTGGTATCTGCCTCAGGATTGGTGTAGATATTAAGGGAAGTCCCCGCATTGATAATGCGGGAATGGTTGTTAAAGTCAATTATTGCGCCAATATAATCCTTTTTAGATTCAATCCCCTTCGGTGCATAAAATCCAGGACTGAAATACTTTGCCGCAAGGTTGAATTCAAAATTGAAGGGCATAATTCCACTCCCGCCCAGGATTGCACCAAGACGATTTTGAAAGGAACGGGTTAGTTCACCAAAGATTATAAATCTTTCCGCAAGGTATCTTATATCCAATCCCGTAATCCAATAATTGGCACCATAGAAGTCGGTCAGTGAGTCCGCACAGACAAATGGAGGCTCGTAACCTGACCAGTAGGTTTTATTGCTGAAAATGATGGAGGGATTGCGATATTGAATATTATAACCAATGATTTCCTCCCTTATCCTATCCTTCCGACTCTGCGCTAGAGAGTCAATATGGTCTCCCGATTCATAAAATGAATGGGCATAACCATTGCTATCTACTATACCATCAAGTTTCTGATTGGAATAAAAAAGGGAGTAATTTAAAAAGAGTGAATCGCTCAAGGCAGCACCAAAGAATCCGCCATTCTCCATTGTGGAGGTATAAGGGATAATACCACGCTCCCTGGTGAGCATTCGGAAGTCAATACCCTGAAATAAAGAGCCCACCGATGATAGCATTACCCCGCTGCCAAAGTCAAGGTTGTAATTGCCCAGGGCAAATCTTCTCTTTCCCTCTTCAATTAAAATTCCCGCACTATAATAATCAAAAAAGGATGACTCATTGGGGTCCTTTTCTGTTAATAAAAATATCGTATAGTCGCTTACCCTAACTTTGGTTCGCGTATAATATTCCGGCGATTCCTTTTCTTTTAATCTCTCTCGGATACGGATTCGGCTTTCAATCTCTTTCCACTTTATCGGTTTTCTCTTTATTGTTAAATAGGGTCTTATCTGAAGTATGGTGATTGTATCAAGGGCAGGGACCTTATTGAGTTCTTCAAGGTTTTCAAAGGGACCAGACTTCTCTCTATACGCTACAATCCTTAAGGCATCCGGGATTTTCAGAAATGGAATCTTCAGGAGCTCTTCTAAACTACAAGTATTAATATCAAGCGGGTTTTTTCTCAATTCCTCCAGTTCAAGAAAGACGGCCTCAAAGTCCCTCTTCTCTTCGGATTCAAATAGAGTTGCATCTAATGTGTAGTAAAGAAAGATGAGTAAGAGCATTAAAGATGAAAGGTTATGCCTAAGGAATGGGTTGAACCGAGTTGTTGATGGCTATTACCCGCATATGTAAAAGAGAGCCTTCCGGGGGAGAATTCCAGACCATATTCAATAGTAAAATTTTCGGTGTTTATCCCGCCACAGATCTGTGTCTCTTTTAATGGGATGATAACAATACCAAAGTTGAAGAACGGCAGTCTATCCTCAATACCTCCCACATTCAGATAAAAAAAGAGAGGTTCGTTTACCTTGTAATTTAAACCAAGGTAGTAGAGAATTGGCAGATAGTCAATCTCAGAAAATCGGGGCTGATTGAGGTTGGCAAGGACTGCCCAGGCCTTAGCGAGCTGGCTTTTATAAACACCACCCAATTTCAGACTGTAGGCGAGGCGATTGGAATTATCTCTTATCCAGCAGTTTAAAATACCCAGACCAAGGCCGAAGCCAGCATCTTTATTGATTGGTATGGCGCCGTCCAGTTCAAGTAGATTCTCACGATAGAGTTCATTACCAAAGGTCTTCAAACCAACCCGATAATTACCCAATTGGGCAGTAAAAGATGCTGTTTTTAATTCTGATAGACCATACCTCTCCTCACCACCAATGCCAAGTTTGTAATCCTTCGCAAATACAAATGCGGGATTGAAGTCTTTTATTGTCAAATAGGAATTCGGAAAGAGGAAGGAATCAAAGAGAGCAAAAAAGAAGAGGATTATCATAGAACTTCTGAGACCTTAAGGACTACCCCCTGGACCTGTAATACCTTAATTTTACTACCCTTCTTTATCGGTGTATCACTTACTGCATTCCAGTATTCACCATGGACAAAAACCGTTCCCCCCGAGGTATCAATATCGGTCCTGGCAACTCCTGTTTCGCCAATCATACCCTCCCTTCCACTCAATACCCTTTTAAACTGTGCCTTGATTCCTAATGTCAGGATAAATACTACAAAGGCAACAACGACGACTACAACAAGCATTATGACCTCCCAAGAAACCTTCAAAAAGGGGACATCGCTCTCAAAAAGGATGAGCGAGCCAATGACAAGCGAAATCACTCCGCCGATAGTTAATAATCCATGCGATGCAATATAAATCTCAAGGATAAAGAATATTGCAGAAAGGAGTATCAGGGCAAGTCCAGCATAGTTTACCGGCAGGAGATGGAGGGCGTAAAACCCCAGGATTAGACAGATCCCACCAACGACCCCGGGGAAGATCATCCCTGGATTCTGCAACTCAAAGAAGAGTCCGTATATTCCCAATAACAATAAGATATATGCCACATTCGGATTGGTAATGATTAAGAGCAACTTCTCGCGCAGGGTCATTGGAATCCTCTTTATCGGTGCCGATTTTGTCTCCAATCTTTTACTCTCTCCATCCATCTTTAATTCCCAGTTATCAAGTTTTGTCAGTAGTTCCTCTTCGTCTTCGGCAATGATTTCACAGACCCCAATTTTTAATGCGGTTTCATCGTCAATTGAGGCACTCTCCCGAATTGACTTTTCGGCCCAGGATTCGTTTCTCTTCCTTGCCTTTGCCAGCGATTTTAGATATGCTACTGCATCGTTTGTTACCTTCTGTGCCATAACGGTATCAATCTTCTCACCACCCATTCCCACCGGGTGTGCAGCCCCAACATTTGTCCCTGGGGCCATTGCGGCAATATGACTGGCATAGAGGATGAAGACCCCGGCCGATGCAGCCCGCGCCCCCTTTGGCGCAACATAGACAACCACCGGGATTCGGGCATTAAGTATCCTCTTTGTTATCTCCCTCATTGACTCATCAAGCCCCCCCGGTGTATCAATCTTTAAGATTAGACACATTGCCTTGTTCTCTTCGGCTGAGGTAATCACCCGCAGGATATAGGCACTGCTTGCCGGACTTATTACGCCACTCAACTCACTAATATAGACTTCATTTGTCAGGAGTAATAGATTGATTAGGAAAGGCAGCATATTCAATGATAACCAATTTTATGGATAAGTCAAGGCGTTTGGGTCTTATTCGGAAAATGGTGACCAGTCGGGTGCGTAGGCAACAATCCCCTGGGTCAATTTACGCTGCCTTGTGCCATCCCAGTTCATAGTCCAGAGTTCATACTGACCGGTGCGGTTTGAGATAAAGACAATGTGCAGGCCATCCGGTGACCAGGATGGCTCTTCGTTGTTACCCTCAAAGGTTAATTGAATCGGCTGGAAGTCATTCGGGTCGGTTACACAGATCTGCTGGGAATAGTCTGATTGTCTTGATACATA
>CBFGJQ010000054.1:0-5399 GCA_965649095.1 Caldifarciminota bacterium
CCTTTGCCCTTATCTTTGCATATTTTATAAGGGAAGGTGCAATATCAATGCCAGTGCATTCAACACCATATTTTGCGAGGAGTCTTGTCTGTTCACCACTCCCGCAACCCAAATCCAGTAATCTCTCTCCTTTTTGGCAACCCACTACTTTAATTAAAAACCTGACAACCTCTTCATCCCATTCCTCAATCCCTTTTAATGTCTGGCGATGAATCACCCGCCAGAAATATGCCCACCAGTTCCAATTGCGGTTAAGTTTCTTTAGCATAATATTAGTCGGTTAACCACCCCTAATTAACTCCGTTCTCCATATAAAATTCAGGGGACAATTTATCATATGATGAAAAGTCTCCTGCAATTTTTAAAAAACTCAGGGGTTGTGCCTTTCTAATTCTATCGCCCTCTACCATCTTAAAAACTGCCTCAACCGTCCTTTTTTTGAAACCTGTCATTCTTTTAATCTCATCTGCCGAATAACCTTTTTCCACCCCCGTCAATATTGTATCCAAATCATCATAGTTCAAACCTATGAATGCTTCATTAGGCACACCCATTCCAAATAAATCCCCAGAAGATGGCTTATTTAATATATCTTCAGACAGACCAAGATGCCAGGCAAGCTGGCGCACCTGTGTCTTGTAGAGATGCAGGATTGGCTGGACATCACAGACTGCATCACCATCATAAAATCCAATACTCCATTCAGTCCGGTCAGTTGTGCCACAGACAAAGTAATTCATCAACCGTGCGTAGTAATAGATAAAGACCATCCGTAGCCTTGTCTTTACAGTTGCAAGAGCTGTGGCTTTCTTTACATATTTCATAACGAGCCCTCTGCCTAAAAATTTTTGTTTAAAAAATGCTGAGAGGCCAAAACCAAAAAGAGATGGTTGATTCAAAAATCTCTGCAGTCTCTTTAATAATTTTTCTACTGATTCCCTATCCTGGGATAATCTTTTATCAAAGAGTTCATAGACACCCATCTGTTTAAAGAAAGGTGTGAGTTCAATAATTTTTGTGTTGATCTTCAATTCCGCGGCGAATGACTTTGCATCCTCAACATTTTTTGGATTGCTATCCCTCTCAGGCAATATCAAGCCGAGTATCTTATCCTCCAAACTCTTTTTAAGCAGAATTGCACAAACCGAGGAATTCAGCCCTCCACTCAATCCAATTACTGCCCCATCCTTGCCCAATTTCTTCTTTGCCATTTTAATAAAATCTATAATACGCCTCGCCTCCCTTTCTGGTTCTATATTACCTACTCTCAATGATTCCTTTTTCATTCTGGACGATATTATCTTCTGATACGGCTATACCGCTCAAGGTCAATGATGGTATTTATCTCACGCGCAGCCTTATCGGTTCTAATTCTTTTTACACGGGCAAATCTTAAGGCATAGCCTGAATCATACTTCGGACTTCTTTGAACCTCATTGAATGCAACCTCAACAACGACTTCGGGTCTTGTATAAACTGTCCATCCGTCTTCAGCAATCTTATATCTTATGAGATTCTCTGTAAGCCATTTTAACATATCATCGGTCAAACCCTTGAATGTCTTACCTACCATCAAATATTTGGTCTTTGTTTCATCAAAGACGCCAAGATGAAGATTTGATAACCATCCTCTCCTCCTTCCATGCCCCCATTCTGCACCAAGTATGACACAATCAATCGTCTTTGCTGGCTTCAATTTCAGCCAGAACCTTCCCCGTTTACCTGCCTGGTAAGGACTATCCTGTGATTTGATCATTAAACCCTCGTTTCCAGATACCATTGATTGATGGAGAAATTGTTCAAGAACAGCCCTTGTATTTGGCGCAAGGTTGGGAGCAAGATATGACGGTGTTTTAATTATATCCTGAAGGATTGTATATCGTCTTTTATAAGCCTCGTTAGTTAAATCTTCACCATCAACAAAGATCAAATCAAAGAACCTTGGCTCAATAGGAATCTCTTCTCTCATCCTTGCCATTTCCTTCTTTCGTGTTACCCTGCAGGCAAGGGTTTGAAAAGGCAAAGGCATATTGTCTTTGTCAATCCCAATCGCCTCGCCATCAATTATAAACTCATTAACTGGAATTTCTTTCGCAATATCTACAATCTCGGGCAGTTGCTCGGTTATATCCCTTAAATGGCGCGAAAAGATTTTTATCTCATCACCCTGTCGGTGAACCTGTATTCGTATTCCATCAAATTTGTATTCGGCTACAAAATCTTTGTAGTCTTTATAGATTTCATCAATGGATTCAATGCTCTCGGCAAGCATTGGTCTGAGCGGAGTGAATAATTTGATCCTGAACTCTTTAATTGCCTCCCTGCCCCCCTTGAGCAGTTTTGTATAGATAATTCCTAAATCAGGCTCCCTCAAATATGCATCTTCAATCTCTTCTTCTGATATATTAAAGAATTTCGCTAAGGCAATCTTGACAACTCCCATACCCACACCCTGTTCAACCTCACCTAAAATAAGTGAGGCAAGATGCAACCTTTCTTTTTTCTCCATTAGAGCAAACAATTTAGAAAGTATTTTAAGTTTCTCACGACCCCGCGAAGCCTTAATCTGCTCAAGGAATCTATCAACTGTGAGTAAATCCGGTGATTGTTCTTCCGCCTTGTCCACATCTATCACTGATTGAAGCCCCCTCCAGCCAACATTTATTCTACCCTGTTTAATCAACCCGGCGATATAATTAATTCCAATTTTACCTTCTTCAGGTGCAAGTTTTTTCAAAAAATCAATAACAAGACCAATCTTCTCATTGCGGGATGATATAGATTTCAATCTCTGGGAATAATTTACAAGATCTTTATACCTCATAATTTCTAAGCATTTAAAGATAACTCGCTAACTATAATATACTCACCCACAGGCATTCTTCAAAAGATTCATTGGAAACACAAATACCGATTTCCATTTTATAGCTCGGAAACATACAATCATACCTTAAATGTGTAGCGATGCATCGTCTTGAATGTCAGATAAATTCGCTAATAAGACCAACCTAAACATCCAAGACAGCAGAAAAGGGGACGATTGAATTGAATACCTACGCCGCAGATATAAAATAATTCAACAGGACCGCTTGAACTTTCCATTGGACTCAATGGAATACCAACCCCACCATCTGAAAATAGAGAGAGTGTTTTGCTGAACTTTAAACAAAAGCCACCGGCGATGGTGTTGAACAGGTATCCTTTCTTTTCTATTATGTTATTCATAAAATTCAAACGGTTAATCAGATATGGTGTGAATCTTTCACCCGGTAGTCCTAAATAGAAGGACCCCTCTATTAAAATTACTGCTGTAAAAGGCGTCCAAATACCGGTCCCGAAACCTGCCGCCATTGCATTGTGAAAACTATGTTTGACATCAACCTTCAACTCTGGAATACCAATTTCAAATCCTATCTCAGCCTGAGAATTAATACCCTTGCGACCCCATACCTCTGGGAGGACACCGTAATCTTCATTAAATTTTCCACCTGCAAATGAAATACCATAAACAGGCTCGTAAATAGGAATAATTTCTGATGTCTGCATATGGCGTAAGAGTGAAAAACCAGGATTTGAATAAAATAATAACCCGCTTGTAAGCCAGAGAGGTAGTCCTTTCTGTAAAATCATCATATCATTTTTAAATTTAAAATTCGGTCAATCCGGAATGTCCTCTCTTCTTTTCGCTTCTCACAATATGCCCTCAACCCTAAAAATTTCTTATTCTGAAAATTGAATTCACCAACTTCAAAGGGTTTGATTATCCTTCTACTTTTTTCGTCGTTCGGCTTCAAATAGACAATCTCAAGTGGGCGTCTCTTGGCAATTGCATCTTTTATAATCTCAATTTTCTTCTCAAGAGACATCTCTTTTTCTGATATTTTATACTGAAAATTCGTCAAAAATTTTACAATCTTCCAGTCTGTGAATATATGCCCCTTTTTAATTGGCTTTGCCAGACTAATCCCTTCAAATGATGTGCATCTGCTTAATGCTACATAGACCTGACCACCAGCAAATGTCCCCCTGCCAACATCAATTATTACTTTGTCAAATGTCTTCCCTTGACTCTTATGGATCGTCACTGCCCAGGCAAGTTTTAATGGATACTGAGTAAATGTGCCCGTAACCTCTGATTCAATCATCTTTGTCGTTTCATTGTAATGAAAATGAAAGACCTCCCAGGTAAACGGTTCTACATAAACCCTCTCTCCATCCTGGAGTTGGACTGCTATCTTATCACATTCTTCTTTTCTGCTGTAACGGATATTCAAAACCCTGCCGATAGAACCATTCACCCATCTTCCCATTGGGTCATTATTCAACATCATTATCTGGGCACCGGGCTTTATGGTCAACACATAATCAGTTGGAAATGAGTTCTTATCAAACTCACCCTCAATATTCGCAGTCCATTGATAGGTCCTGCCTGGCAGTTTCTCAAGATATTCGTTATTTATCTTATATGCCATCTCATTGAGGGTAGTAAGATATACTACAAAGTCATCTCCACCTGAATTTAGCGGAGCACCGACTTTGCTATTTAAAAGATTTATATCTTCTTCAGTAACCGTATTGTTTCTGATCCTATTTAAGAGCTCAATGAAACTCGCATCCCTCTGTCTATAAACCTTTTCCAGTTCAATAAATTCCATCGGTAGTGTTTTAAATACATTTGCATCAAAGAAATACGCACTCTCATAATGCTCACTAAAGATTCTTTTTTCTTTTGATGTCACAACCGGTGGTAATTGATATAAATCACCGATAAAAATTATCTGAATTCCACCAAATGGTCTACTTGAATTTTTGCCATTCAATCTCAAAAAATAATCTACACAATCAAGCAAATCTGCACGCACCATAGATATCTCATCAATAACAATTGCATCAAGTTCTTTGTAGGTCTTCACATCTTTAGGTTTCAACTTTTTGATTGACTGAATCGTAACATCCGGTTTGAATCCGAAAAATGAGTGTATTGTTTCACCCCGAACATTCAATGCGGCGACACCGGTCGGTGCCAGAACTACAATCTTTTTGTTGGTGATGGAACGAAAATATTCTAATAGTGTTGACTTCCCTGTGCCTGCCTTGCCGGTGATAAAGACATTTTTGTCTGTATTCTCCATCAAATCGAGTGCCCTCTTAAATTGTTCATTGAGTTCTATGTTAGAAATGTTAAGCATATAATAATATATTCATATCTTGACATATGTCAAGAAAAAAAACAAAAGGCAAGGCTAAAGCCTTGCCTTACTGATCATACTCCAATGAATTTTACATGTAACAATTATTTTTATATTGATAATTTATTGATAATTGAACATACCATCAGGGGCTAAAGCCCCTGAAACCCCAACCCTCACCCTCCCCTCTCCCTTGAAAAAGGAGAGGAT
>CBFGJQ010000055.1:0-16368 GCA_965649095.1 Caldifarciminota bacterium
ACCCTCACACCTTTATCCTCTCCCTTTTCAAGGGAGAGGGGAGGGTGAGGGTTGGGGTTTCAGGGGCTTTCGCCCCTGATGATATGTTCCAGGTGGAGATTCTAAGACCACAACTTATTACGCTACGGGTAGCGAAACCGTATAACGAATGACGGGGTAGTTAAATTGCACGCTGAGATAATTGTCCAGGGTGTTGTTCAGGGCGTTGGCTACAGATTCTTTGCCATCCAGAAGGCAAGAGAATATGGAATAACCGGATATGTGCAAAATCTTCCTGATGGTAGTGTTCTTGTTGTTGCTGAGGGAGGAAGAGGTATGTTGAACGATTTTATAAAGGAACTAAAAATCGGTCCCAGGGCGGCAAGGGTAACAAGGGTTGATGTAAAATTTTCGGAAAAGGAGAGGGGATACAAAAACTTCAGTGTCAAATTTTAATGGGCAATTCCTTAAATCTGAATCAGTGGTAAATTGACAAATCTTCTCTTATATATATAATCCTCGATGGGGAGGTTTAATGGACCTTAAGAGATTTATCCGCGACATACCCGATTTTCCCCAGAAAGGGGTGATGTTTCGCGATATAACAACAATTTTAAAAAACCCTGAGGCATTTAAATATTCAATTGATACAATTGTTCAAAAATACAAAGATGCGAAGATTGATAAGGTCGTTTCCATTGAGGCAAGGGGCTATATCTTTGGTGGTGCAATTGCCTATAACCTTGGCTGTGGCATTGTGCCGGTGCGAAAACTTGGCAAACTTCCTGCCGAGACAGTGAAAATGGAATATGAATTAGAATACGGAAAGAATACCATTGAAATCCACAAAGATGGAATTGAAAAAGGAGAAAGGGTCTTGCTGTTTGATGATGTCCTCGCGACCGGTGGCACAATGCTGGCAGCATGTAAACTTGTGGAGATGCTGGGAGGAAAAGTAGTTGCCTGTGCCTTCATCGCCAATCTAACCTATCTCAGCGGCACCGAGAAATTAAAAGAATACGAGGTATTTTCACTCGTAGAGTATTAACCCGGGTCATTCATACTATTTTTGACAAATTCCGGGCAAATGCAATCCGGAATATGAGTAATCCGGGTTAATTGTGCTAAAGGTATAATCACCAAATGGCTGTCAGTCTACTTTTGATTTTGACCTAACAATCAAGATTCTAATTGTTGACTTTTTAAAATTTTAGATTATAATTTAACTGTTAAGAGGGGGTAGCAACTATAGCAGAAATCTTTTGTTTATCCTGCTTTATATTCTCAATACCCTTTATTGAGGGCGATTCTCTTCTGGCAAGAGGTGGAGTAGATTCAAATTTAATAGCCACTGACTTCAGAGGGGAGAATAGGTTATTGCTTCATAAAGCGGATAAGAATAAAATAAAACTTCGCCTCCGGGGCTTGAGAAATTACTGGTATTTAGGCTGCACCCACTCCCACAGCACATATAGTGATGGTCTTCATAGTGTGAGCTGGGATTTGAATGCGGTAAATAATTTAGGCGGCAGTTTTCTTGCCATTACTGACCACAATACCCTTGCCCAGTGTAGTGATACGGGTTGGCACCAGACAGGGAATGTGATACCGATAAGGGGGACCGAATGGACTTCAGATTCCGGGCATGCCTGCATTCTTGGTATTCAGGGTGATAATCCAGTAAATTGGGTCTGTCCGGTGATGGATATGATTGATGAGGCAACATATCGGGGTGGTTTAATTGTAATCAACCATCCTAAAAGGCCGGGCGTAAACTGGCAACACTATCCCAATCTTGATATTGGTATTGATGCCATTGAGATTTTAAACAAATCCTGGTCCTCTTACAATCAGGAGGCAATCGACTGGTGGCAGAGTCTGCTTGCCCAGGGCAAAACCATTCCCGCCATCGTATCTTCCGATTTTCATAACGATGAAATACAGAATATCCTTGACCCCTGTATCAGGGTATATGCACCGAGCAATGAGCCAGATACAATAATAAAGTATATAAAATTAGGACGGGTGACTATGGCTGAATATTCTGACCACCCTATTGTCTATTTCTATGCGGACTCAGGTAATGATGGTGTCTATGATAAGGTGACTGGTGACATAATATCAATCAATGGACCAATAACGGTGAAATTTCGGATTGAATCACATAACAATGTTTCAGGATATAAGGCATGGTTTTTTGATAAAAATGGAATCTTCGCTGAACATACCAATCTACCCAATTCCTGGATTTATGAATGGATACAGAACTATTCCGCAACGGATACAAACTTTGTCCGGGTTGAAATAAGAAATGCCGAGAATAATGGCAGGGGTTTTACCAATCCAATCTATATAAATTATCCGCCCTATGAAATGGGTCCGGTAAGTTTATCAATTCAAACTACAGTCTTACCCGATTCTATACCTTTTGGTGAGATTGATACCGTCTATTTAAGATTAACAAATAATGGGCCATTGACACCTTATAGATACGGGGTGCACTTTTCGGTTGACACCTCTCAACTTGAGATTGTCGGTTATAAAACGAGCGGTTATGGGATTGGTTCCTATCAATCGGGTCCAAATTGGGATGGATTTCAATGGGTTGAATGGTACGGAGGCAATTACTGGGGGAACTATCTTCCACCTAATGATACAGTAAATTACTGGGTTGCGATTAGACCGAAAGAAACCGGTGAGTTTTTAGTCTATTATCGGGGCTGGGCTGGTGATAGAATATTTGTAATAAATCGCGACCCGAAAGAAAATCAGGGGATAGTCGGGGCTGGTGGCTATTGGTGCTGGACTGATACAATTATCGGTTTAATCAGTATCACTGAAGATAAACCAAAAATAAAGAAAGAGACATCTCTATACATTGCCACCCCCCTTATACAGGATTTAATATTTACCCTTCCCAACTCTGGATGTGAAGATAAAGAGATTGAGATAATAATTTACAATGCCCTGGGTGATGTAGTAAAGAGAGAGAGAATTAAACCAAAATTATATAGAATAAGTCTGCCCTTGGTTGATAGTTACAATCGGGCACTACCGGATGGTGTCTATTTCATCTTGATAAGAACAGAGATAAAAGATATTCTTAAAAAAGTGGTCGTTTTGAAATGAGCAAAGATGGAAATAAAATCTTAGATGCTGACAAACCTTAATCAAATTCTACCCCCGGCGCGACGCAATCGTTATGCAGTAGGACATTTTAATACCTCTAACTTAGAGATTACCCAGGCAATCATAAGGGCGGGTGAGGAGTTAAATTCACCCGTTATCATCGGGGTGAGTGAAAAGGCAATAAGATATGCGGGTCTAAATCAAATCGGCAATATTGTATTGGAACTTGCAAAAAAATCCAGGATTCCTGTTGTCCTCCATCTTGACCATGGCCTGACATTTGAAATTGTCCAGAGTTGCATTAAAAGCGGATTTACCTCGGTGATGATTGATGCCTCGTCTCTCCCCTATAAAGAAAATTTAAGGCTTACAAAAAGGGTTGTTTCCTATGCCCATAAGAGAAATGTGTCGGTTGAGGCAGAACTTGGCAGGCTATCCGGCATTGAAGATGATTTAGAGGCACAAAGTGCCATCTATACCAACCCGATGGAGGCAAAGAGATTTGTGATAGAATCGGGATGCGATGCACTGGCAGTGGCAATAGGCACATCCCATGGTGCCTATAAATTCAAGGGAAAACCCCTTTTGCGTATTGATATATTGAAGGAGATTGCCCGTGAAGTAAAGATTCCCCTTGTCTTACACGGCGCATCCGGAGTTAAGAGGAGGTGGATTAACTATGCGAATAGATTCGGTGCCAATATTAAAGATACCAGTGGGATTCCTGACCGATTGATAAGGGAGGCGATAGAAAATGGCATCTCAAAGGTCAATGTTGATACAGATATAAGAATTGCCTTCACCGCCGGGGTGCGTGAATATATAACGAAAAATCCAACTGATTTTGACCCGAGAAATATCATCAGTCATGCCCAAAAGATGGTAGAAAAGGTAGTAACAGAAAGGATAATCCTGTTTGGTTCCAGGGGCAGGTCTTTCGGCTAGTCTCTGTTTTTGATACCTCCCGATCACCATTACATCATTTAACCTCCTGTCAATCCCTATATCTTGGTTGCGGTTAAGAAACTGCTCCCTGGTGGAGACTTCCTCATATTGACTTTATTCTTGTATTTAGATATAATCCAGAAAGGAGTAAAAAATGAGGAGATTTTTTGGTATCATATTTATCAGCGCAATATTTGGTTTCACAATCTATTTGATCTCAAAGCTTCCCGAGAAGAATCAACCAGTTGAAGTCAAGAATTTAGAGAAAAGCCCCAAAGAAATAAGTGAAGAGTGGTCGGGTATATTCATCAAGGGTCAGCGGGTTGGTTATTCATTCACCCGGATTGCAAAATTTGATTCCGGTCTTGAGGTAGAGAATAAGACGCAGATGACGATCTTTATGATGCAGGAGGTTACTGAACTGACGACCCATTTCTATGCCCATACCGATACCAATTATACCCTGAAGGACTTCTCCATTGAAATCACTACCGCCGGGCATCCAACAAGGGTTGACGGTGAAATTGAAGATAACCAATTAACCCTGACGACATACTCCCGGGGCATCAAACAGACTCAGAAGAAAGTTCTTCCGGAGAAGCCCTATTTCCCTGATGCCATAGAAGAGGTTATAAAGAAGAAGGGGCTAAAACCCGGGGACGAAATTAAGATTCCCTATTTTGACCCCACCACCCAGTCTCAGGCTCAGGCAATAATGAGGGTCTTACCAGCCGAAAGGATCACGGTCTTGGACCGTGAGACGACTGGCATAAAAGTGGAAATCAATTTTTTGGGTATGGTCTCTTATCTCTATCTTGATGAAAATTATAAGGTATTAAAAGAGTTTACTCCAAACCTCCAGTTAGAGATTGTGCCAATGAGCAAGGATGAGGCAGTGGCAAAAATCAAACCCGAAGCGGCATTTGACCTGTTGAATTTCTTCTCTGTTAAGTTAAAAGAGCCACTACCTATTGATAAAGCCCTCTCTTATGTAAAACTTGAATTAAAAAATATTACAATAGAAGATTTAGACCTCAATGATGATTATCAAAGATTGCCCTCTGAGATGCCAGTAATCATTGAATCCCATCTACCCGAACTAAATGAACTCAAGCCCCTTACCCTTCCCATAAAAGAACAGAAAGAATTTTTAAAGCCTTCTGGATATATCCAGTCAGACCATCCCGATATTATTGCCGAGGCAAAGAGGATAGTAGGAAATGAAAGGGAGGCAATTGAGGCAGTGAGGAAGCTTGCGGGAGGGGTATACCGGATGATCAGAAAGAATCCCACCCCATCCCTACCCTCGGCCCTTGATGTCTTAAAGACAAAAGAAGGGGATTGTAACGAACACGCTATCCTCTTTGTTGCCTTTGCCCGCGCAATTGGAATTCCGGCAAAAATCTATGTGGGACTGGTAAATCTTTATGGTGATGCCTACTTCTATCATGCCTGGTGTGGTGTCTGGTTGGGCAGATGGGTCCCGGTTGACCCGACCTTTAACCAATTTCCTGCCGATGTTCGGCATCTGAAGTTGAAGGAGGGTGAAATATCCGATTGGGCACAGGTAATGAAGGTAGTTGGAAAGTTACAGATTGAATTGATTGAATATAGGTAGCAAAAGGTTTAATCTCGGGAGTATTAGATGGATTCCTTGGTTATCCACAATCTCTCAAAACGTTTTGAGAATATCTGGGCAGTGAGAAACCTGAATCTGAGATTAAAATCGGGTGAAATCTTTGTCCTTTTGGGACCAAATGGTGCTGGGAAGACGACCACATTGAAACTTATTGCCGGACTCCTCCCGCCAACGGAAGGGGAGATATATATTAAAGATATAAGTTTAAAGAGGGAGCCAGAAAGGGCAAAGGCATTGCTCGGCTTTGTGCCTGATGAACCGTTTATCTACAGCAAACTGACCGGCCGGGAGTTCATAAACTTTGTCGCCAGTATCTTTGGGGTAAAAAAAAAGGAGTATGAAAGGAGACTACCTCCCCTCCTTGAAAGGTTGGAAATAGGTGACTGGATTGACCAACCCAGTGAGACATACTCACATGGGATGAAACAGAAGATAATAATGTGCCAGCTCCTCTTACATGATCCAGAGGTAATCCTGATTGACGAACCGCTTGTTGGTCTTGACCCAAAGGTTAGCAGAACTGTCCGTGAGACATTCATTCAACTGATGAACAATGGTAAGACGCTTTTAATTTCCACCCATACCCTCTCCTTTGCCCAGGAGATTGCGACCCGGATTGGAATAATCAACTATGGAGAATTAAAATTTATTGGCACAATTGAGGAACTCTCACAGATTGCCGGTGAAAGAGATATTGAAGAGATATATCTAAAACTTTCTGAAATAACTTGAAAGAAATATTTCTGCTCCTTTCGGTTCGCATTAAGTCGGCATTGAATACAATCAGGACCATCAATTTTATTAGAATTGTATCTTTTATATTTGTAATATCCTCTTTTCTGGGAGGGAGTTATTACATATTCTTTAGAATCTTCTCTTATTTATCAAGGCTTGAAGTGATCGGCCCTGCTTTAATGGACCGAACGATTGAGATGGCATTTTTCATATTCTTTATAATGCTTCTGTTCAGCAATATAATCACATCCTTCTCAACATTTTATAGAACCCGGGAGTTAGACTTCCTCTTTACCCTGCCAATAAAGCCAACCCCTCTCTATCTTTCAAAATTGTTTGAAAATTCTCTTTATGCATCCTGGGCAACCCTTGTCGTCATCCTTCCCTTAATTGGTGCCTATGGTGTCGGTAGTAAGGCTCCAATCTTATATTATCCGGTCTCCTTTTTGAGTGTTTTGGTCTACTTAATAATTCCGGCCTCAATCGCCTCGGTTATAATCTTTTTAATTGTTGTTGCCTTTCCCAAGTTAAGACCAAGAGATGTGATATTGATTGCCTCTCTCTTTATAATAGCCCTGACATTTCTTTATATAAAAGTAAATAATCCTCAATTATTGAAGGTATTTGAGACGGAAAATGAACAGAGACTCATAGAATTTGCCGCCAACCTGACTACAGTGGGTGGTCTATATATTCCTTCAACCTGGCTGAGTAATATTCTGAAATATTTCCGCTACTTCCATCCGGATGGATTTTTCTATCTTGCCCTCCTCCTTTCCGTTTCAATATCATCTATTATTTTTGCTCTTATCACTGCCCGGGTCTTCTATCTCCGCTCATTCATAATGGCAAAAGAATATAGGGGAGGGAGGGGAAGGAGAAAATCGATACTTTCCGGATACCAGGATGATAAAGATAGGGCATTTTTGAAGAAAGATCTGCTCCTTTTTGTAAGAAATCCAACCCAGTGGGTCCAACTTGCTATCTTTTTGGTGCTACTTGTAATATATGTATTCTCCTTAAGGAGAACCCCCCTCTTCTTTGCCTTCCCCCTCTGGCGGACGGTTGTTTCATTTGCAAATTTTGCCTATATAAGTTTTATTCTGGCGACCCTTGGTGTCAGATTTATCTTTCCCGCAATGAGCCTGGAGCGTGATGGAATCTGGGTTCTTGCCTCTTCACCCTTCTCCTTCAAGAGGATACTGAAGATCAAATATCTCTTCAACCTGTTATTGGGTATTCTCATTATGGAAGGGCTGGTCCTTTCCGGAAATAGTTTTATTAAGATTGAAAGGGCAATCTATCTTCTGATGCCCATAATTGCCATCTTCGTCTCGGCATCTTTAATATCTATCAATTTGGGTATTGGTTGCATCTATCCCCAATTTAATGAAGATAACCCATCAAAGATTGCGGCTGGAACCGGTGGGATCATTGCTGCCCTCTTGAGTATTGGCTATGTAGGAGTCATAATTATTATCCTTGCTACACCAGCCCATAATTATCTCTCAAGCAAACACCTCAACCAGCCGTTCAATCCATTACTAATTGTTCTAAGCCTTTTTTTGTTTTTGGTTATAAATTTACTGGCAACTCTCCTTCCTTTAAGGCTGGGTTTATCTTCCTTGCAGAATAGGGACTTTTGAAGGGTTAGCCCATCTTCTTTAACCAATTGACAATCTCCCTTATCTGCTCTTTTGGTGTTGAGGCGCCCGCCGTGAGGCCAACGTTTTTCACATTGCGAAACATAGCTGTAGAGAGTTCTGCTACCGATTCAATGTGATATGCCGGCCTCAACCGGCGGCATATCTGATAGAGTCTTGTCGTATTGGCGCTATTCTTGCCGCCCACAACAATCATCATATCAACCTTCCGGGCAATCGCCAGTGCCTCTTTGATTCGTAGAATCGTCTCATTACAGATGGTATTAAATATCTTCATCTCCACCACCTGGGGTATTATCTTGGCGACTGCCCCATTAAAATCTTCAATATCAAGCGTTGTCTGGGGGACGACCCCTACTTTTTTAAACCTTATCTTCATCCCTTCATAATATACCTCCGCCTTGCCATCTGCATAGCCTAAAAGCCCCTTTATCTCTGGATGGTCTCTTTCGCCAATGATTATCACATAATAACCTTCGCCTGCCAATCTTTCAACATAACGCTGTGCCCGACGGACCTTTGGGCAGGTGGCATCAATGATCTTAAAACCCCGGTCTTTCAGATCTTTAAGTATGCCGGGATGGATACCATGGGAACGGATAATTAGACATCGTTCTTTTCCTCCAATCTCCCGGGCATCCTGAACCGGGATAATCCCCTTTTTATTAAGTTCATCTACGACACCCCAATTGTGAATCAAAGGGCCTAAAGAATAGACCATCTTCTCTCTTTCCACGGCCTCAAGCGCCATCTTTATTGCCCTCTTTACGCCAAAACAGAATCCAGCATGTTGAGCGCAATAGATCTTCATTTCAATTCTTCCACCGCCTTTCTTACTATTTCAGTAAATTTCGCATAGCCCAATCGGGTCTTCTCATACCCTGATGGTGATATAGGTTCGCCAAATCTTATCCTTAAATTGTTTATACGCAACAGCAGACTGAAAAAGTTCTTATTTGAGTTTATTATCCGCACCGGAACTACCGGAACATTATAATTTATCGCCAGGTAGCCGATACCGAGGTTAAATGGAAGCAACCCCCCTCTTTTTGATCGCGTCCCTTCCGGAAAGATTACAACCACCTCCTCCTCTTTTAATAATCTTATCGCCCGCCTCATCCCATCCGTTCCCAATGATATCGCATTGTAATTGGTAATAAGCCAGGTGAAGAACTTACTGATTGCAAAGAGTCCGGGTTTGGCGAGAAAATAGACCTCCCGAAATGCAGTATAGCCGATGAGGGGAGGGTCAAGAAAGGAGAGGTGATTACTTGCAATTAAGAGAGGCCCATTCTTGGGAATTCTTCCCCGAATCTCAACCCCGGTTAGAAGCTTAAAGATGGGAAAGGTCATAACCCAGGAGATTAACCATTTGAGACTCATCACTAATTATTATAGCAGGTTCTTTTTATATTTCAAGCCCCTTGCCATTGGTTCCAGTGTATTGACATTGGCGTTTTAAGGTTTATAATTGCCTGAAATGGAGATAGAAATTTCAATTGTTGTTGTCAATTATAATGTAAAACACTTTCTTGAGCAATGCCTGATGGCTATTGACCGTGCCCGCCATAACCTCAATATTGAGATTATTGTCGTTGATAACGCCTCGGTTGATGGAAGTCAGGCAATGGTGAGGAAGAAGTTTCCTAATGTGCGGTTAATTGAAAATTATAAAAATTTGGGATTTGCCCGGGCAAATAATCAGGCATTAAAGGTCGCCCGGGGTAAATATATCCTCATCCTAAATCCCGATACCCTGATTCAAGAAGATACACTTGTGATTTTAAAAAAATTTCTTGATGAAAATCCAAAGGTCGCCGCGGTGGGTTGTAAACTTCTAAATCCCGATGGCTCCTTTCAAATTGCCAGCAGAAGGAGCCTCCCTACCCCCTGGGTGGCATTTACAAAGATTACTGGTTTAAGTAAGATTTTCCCCCGGACGCGCCTCTTTGGTCAATATAATCTTACTTATCTCTCTTGTGAACGGGAGGGAGAGGTTGATGTCCTTTCCGGGGCACTGATGCTAATGAGAAGCGAAGTATTAAAGAAAGTCGGCTATTTTGATGAAGACTACTTTATGTATGGTGAGGATATAGACCTCTGCTACCGAATCAAGAAGGCAGGTGGAAAGATATACTACACCCCCAAAACAAAGGCAATACACTATAAGGGCGAAAGCACAAAAAGGGGTGATTTCTCATACATCACAAACTTTTATTCTTCAATGCTGATTTTTATAAATAAACATTTTAAAGACCGCTACTCAACCTTTGTTAAGGCAATCTTAAAAGCGGGAATTTATCTGAGGGCCTCTCTTGCCTATATTGTGTCTATCTTCAAAAATATTGGTGCTCCACTATTTGATACCCTTCTGATTGTTCTCAGTTTAATTATTGCAATAAAAATATGGCTCCCCTCTCTTGAATTCGGTAAGGCGCGGGTTATTATTCCGGTCTATACAGGTATATGGCTATTAAGTATCTATCTATCGGGGGCATACCACAGTCGCTACCATTTGAAACCCATTATCATGGGAGGAATGGGCGGCTTTTTATTGAACTCCACCTTCACCTATTTCTTCAAACAGATTGCCTATTCAAGGGTGGTTGTATTAATATCGCTCCTTTTGATAATCTTTTCCCTCAGTATATGGCGTCTTATCTATCGGTGGGTTGGCCCTATCAGTATAAAACATCCAATCTCCCGGTTGCGGAGAACAATAATCGTTGGTTCTGGTAAGGAAGGGGTAAGGATTCTTAAGAAACTTCGTGCCCGGCCGGATATTCCCTATGAGATATGTGGATTTGTTGACTTTGATGAAAAGAATGTGGGTAAAGAGATTGATGGAACCGAGGTGCTATCAACAATAGAAAATATCAGGGATGTCATCAATATCCAGAAGATTGACGATGTAATCTTTTCAAGCGACCGCCTCAGCAATAAACAGATTCTTGAGACAATCTCATATGCCTATGGAACAGGAGTATGTTTTCGGATTGTCCCCCACGAACTTGAATATATAATTGCCAAGTCCTCAGTCGAGGAATTGAATAGCATTCCCCTGTTAGATTTTGTAACCCCCTACGACCCAATTGACTTTATCATAAAAAGGGGTATTGATATGATAATTTCACTACTGGTAATAATAATCCTTTCCCCATTATTTCTTATAAATTTTATTGCTGGTGCCAGAATAACCACCAAAAAGATTCAAACCGAGAAAGGGGAAGAAAGGGATATTTTTGTATTTGAAGGGGGATTGAATTTCCTAAAAAATTTACCTCTCTATTTTGGCGTCTTACAGGGGGTACTCAGCATTGTGGGGGCGGAGGTTATTGAAGCGGGTGCAACTGGAGAAAGGCCGGCATATAAACCGGGGCTGACCGGACTGGTCCAGCTCAAGAAACGAGAAAAGGGAAAACCCCTCACTGACCAGGAGCGCGCCTATTACAATCTTTATTATCTGAGACATCGCTCACTAATTACGGACATCCAGATTGCAATAAAGTCAATTTTTTAAAGATATGCGTCCAATAAAATATCTCCCCTTCCTCTTTGTGCTCCATATCCTCTCCTGCCCACCCGGGGGTATTCAGGAGCCATCCCCTAAAGCGGATGATTTGCTTTTAATAAAAACGGCAATTAAGGTTTATGAAGATTCGCCAGTATATGCATTTGATTTGGTAAAGAGTATCCAAGCTCCCCAATACCAGGATTTGAAGAATGGTCTTATGTTTAAAATCTATCTTCATCAGCGTGAGTATCACCGGGCACTGGGTTTGCTTGATAGTCTTTTATCGGAGAGGGGCTCTCTTAATTCCGGTATAATAGCGATTCACCCCTGTGAAGTTACATTGACTTTAATAAAAAATGGACGCTGGGAGAGATTGCTTGCGTTCACTGATGACACACTCTTGAAGGGCATCGCTGCCTATAATCTTAAAGATTATCACCTGGCATTAAAATTTCTCTCTGTTCAAGGTGAACCCAATGATTACAGATTGTTATATCTAACAAGGACCTATGAGAGGATAAATAACTTAGAGGATGCCCTGAAGACGATATTAAGTATTGATTCAATAAGTCCATACCTCACTGAGGAATATGAAAACCTCTTATTCAACCTTTTGCTCAAATTAACTGACCCAGATTTAATAGAGAGGGGAAGCAAACGGCTGAAGAATGAGGAATTGAAAGACTGCCTCCTTTTAAAGATTTATGAACTACAGAGGGATATTCCCAACTTGTATAAAAAATCCTGGGAGTTGATCAAGAAGAAAGCAGAATCAATTGGTGCCCGCTACGCAGTGGGGCTTGTCAAACCAAGGACTGCCTTAGAGTATAAACTGATTGGAAAGGTCTATTATCTGAAAGGTGACCTTGAAAATGCGCGGGAGAACTTCAAGAAGGCAGGATTTGATAGAGATGTCTATTATTATTTAGGGAGGATGTATTATGAGCGGGGGGAGAGAGAAATGGCGCTAAGATATCTTTCGCACTCAAGGCGTGCGGATGCCTACTACTATCGCGGTTTGATTTACGAAGATCAAGGTGATGTAAGAAGGGCGATAAAAATTTATGACTCAATTGCCCTCCTCTATAAAAACAGCAAATTTGCAAGCAAGGGATTGAGGCGCAGGGCATTTATACTTGAAGAGATTGGTGATACAAACAATGCAATTAAGGCATTTATTAGATTAAACGAGAAGAATACCTTCTTGCGGGCCGGGCTTTTGCTCTTGAAAGCGGGGCGCCCCGCGGAGGCAGTTGATATCTTCAGTAAACATCAGGACCCAGGATTTATCTACTGGCAGATGAGGACAAGAAATGGACTTGGTCAATCAGCAGACAGTTTGAAGAATCATCTCTTTTTACATTTTCCTTATTCATATTATTCTTTAATTAGGGAAGGCAATCCAGTAGTTTTAGACACAATGCCAATGGGAGACTGGTTGAGGCAGTTCGGTGATTCAACGGTCAGTTTTGATAGGGAAGACTCCCTGCATCTTAAGCGGGCGATTAGATACTTTGAAATCGGTGAGTTTAATTACGGATTCAGGGAAGTCAAGACAATAAAAGAGAAGTCATATTTTGATTTGTTTTATCTATCCCGACTCTGTTCACGGTATGGCGCTGATTGGGCGGCGATAAAATTCTCCCTTGAGCTTAAAAAGAATCTTGAGGATAACCAGAAGGTCAGGATTTTCCCGAAAGAATTCTTGAAGATGGTCTATCCGCTGCGCTACATATTCACCATCCAGGAGGCAGAGATTGAGCCATATTTAGCCCTTTCCATCATCTGGCAGGAGAGTAATTTTGACCCGAATGCAAGGTCACCGGCAGATGCGCGGGGTCTGATGCAGATAATCCCATCAACCGGAAAGGCAATTGCCGAGGAGTTGAAGGTTTCCTCATATTCCCTTTATGACCCTGAAACTTCAATTAGATTTGGAGGTTATTATTTGGGCAGGATGCTTAAAGACTTTGGAGAACTTCCTCTGGCGCTTGCGGCATATAATGCTGGTCCGGTAAAATTGAGAAGATGGCTTAAAAAGGGTAACCATCTGGATTTAGATGAATTTATCGAATTTATTCCACACAGTGAGACTCACAATTATGTTCGGTCAGTCCTCGCCCGGCAGATAATCTATCAGAGACTCTATTCAGGAGAGGTCGCCGGTCCGCCATAGTTAAATTTTGAAATCACCATTTTGGAAAAAACTTACCGGCTAATAAGTTTTGACCTTTTTTCGTTTCAAATATTTCTGCCGGGCAAAGAGA
Organism: Caldifarciminota bacterium; assembly: GCA_965649095.1. Taxonomy (GTDB): domain Bacteria; phylum Hydrothermota; class Tepidihabitantia; order SM23-42; family JAOAFX01; genus JBDRWI01. The sequence goes on from CBFGJQ010000055.1 coordinate 13,873, forward strand.
TAGCTCAACTCTGCCCCGAAGAGGAAGATGTTTGCAGAATAATAAAGCCAGATGAGGAGCAAAATAATTGCCGATAATGAGCCGAAGATTTTCGTATAATTTGCCACCTTTGTTACATATAGGGAAAATAGAAACTTTGCCAATTCCCAGAATAGACCGGTAAAGATAGCACCAAAATATGCGGCCCTAAATTGGACCTTGCGGTTCGGGAAGAACCAGTAGACCAGCCCAAAGATGGTAATACTTATGAATATATTGATAACTGGTAATAGCCGCCCCAATCCACGCAGTCCAATTGCACTCGTCCAGATTGTAATACCAGTCGAGGCAATCAGGAGTATCCAGGCAACAAATGCCCAGACCATACCAATCAGACTCTTCTTTAAGAATGGTCGGTCCTTCTTCGCCCGCCAGATAAGATTCAGACTGGATTCAATGGCACCGAAGATACTTGCTGAGCCATATAAAAATCCGAAAAGCCCAACCACGGCAAGGACAATTGATGTCTGTCTGATTACGGTGATGTTGTGCACAATATCCTCAATGCCGATGGGCAGGACTTGCCTTAAAATCGGTAGGATTCTTTCTATTATATTCTCTGAAGAACCGAGTATAAAAAGGGATAGGGAAAGTATGCCTAAAATTAATGGAAAGATTGAGAATATTGCTGAATTGACCAGGGCAGATGCCAGAAGGGGGCAGCGATCATTATTAAATTTACTGAATGCCCGGGCAAACAACCAGAGGAGATTTTTCACTTTTTATAGACGCACGTCCCCCTGACAAAAACACCCAATACCTTTAAGTCTTTAAGGTTTTCTTTTACCAGTGGATTTTTGTTCAAAACGACCAGGTCCGCCTCCATACCAGGCTTTATAATCCCCAATTTATCTTCAGCAAATGTAGCAAAAGGTGGTTCTGTAGTATAAAGCCTGAATGCCTGCGCCGGGGTCAATTTCACATCCGAGAGGGGAGAGTTTACCGCATAACCAATTCCATGCAGGGGACCGATAGGCATACAATCGGAGCCAAAAATAACCCTGACACCGGACCGAATGAGTCTTTTAAAACAGTTCATCTTTTTATACCTTCCGCCGAGATTCTTCTGGTACATTCCGGAGAGTATCTGCCAGCGCAGGAAATTTGGTTGCATTGAGGCGATGAGTTCGCGTCTGGCAATCTCTTCTATTTGGTAATTGTGGAGGAGTTCAATATGCTCAAGGCGATGGCGCAATGGATTCTTTTTTAATTCCAATTTTCGGAAGGCATTCAAGACCGCATCGGTTGCGCGGTCCCCGATTGAATGGATCATCAACTGGAGACTATTTGCCTCCGCCTTTTTGATTATTTTTTTTAGTTCGGACTCTGAAATCAATAGTTTACCCCGACTTTTTATTCCTCTATATGGCATCTTTAATGCCGCCGTCCTTGCCCCGATTGAGCCATCCATAAAGATTTTTATTCCGGCAAATCTTAAGAATCCATCCTGTAAATTGAAGGGTTGTAACCCCCTTAATGCCTCCTTTAGAAAATTCACAAGATATAGATAGACCCTCAATTTCAATCTTTTCCGATACCTTTGATAAATCCCCAATCCGGTGGCATCCGTAATTTCGTGGACGGAGGTAATTCCGCAGGAGAGGGCCTCTTCGGTGGCAATTTCGATCGCCCGCTCATACATAACCTCAGTGGGTGGGAAGAATTGATTTAGATATAATGCCGCATCTTCATAAAGATATCCTTTGGTTGGTTCAACAATCTTATAATTTAAAGGAATAACCTCAAGTGCCTTTGAATTCACCACGGCAAAATGTCCACAGATGCGGCGCATAATCACCGGTTTGGTCTTTGAAATTTTATCAAGGAGGTTGCGACTGAGTTCATCTATTCTCCCCCTCTGCCAGTTTGATTCATCCCAGTTAACACCAAATATCAAATCATCCTCCCGATTTTCCCTCAGTTTCTCAAGACAATCGGACAAAGAATTGCAATCATTCAAATCAATCCTCTGCTTTTCTATTCCGAGACCAAGCAGATGGGTATGAGCATCGACAAAACCGGGAATAACAAAATTACCAGCTAAGTCAAGGGGGCGAAAATTTTTATATCGGCTCGGTAGATCTTCTGTATCTCCTTCCTTAAAAAGGACCGCAACGAACTTGCCATTATCAATAAGAATTGTTGCCGGGAGAACTTTACCTTCTCTTAAATTAACCAGTTTCAGGTTTTTTAGACACAGAGATTTCATTGGGCCTCTTTACGCCTTTAGCCTTTTATAAGGTGGTCTAAATGCTCCTGTGCGGATTTAAAATTGGCATCAAGGGATAATGCCTGTCGGAATGCATTGATTGCCTTATCATTTTCATTAAGTGCCTCATAGGCGATACCAAAATTGTAATACAGTTTAGGGTCAAGCTTATTTATCTTTTGGGCTTTTTTTAATGTCTTTAAGGCCTCCTCGTATTGCTGACTGATTATATAAAATTCAGCAAGTTC
>CBFGJQ010000056.1:0-5397 GCA_965649095.1 Caldifarciminota bacterium
CTTGCGGGCAAATTTCAATTGTTCAACCATAGTTTCGGTTGTTTTGTAAATCTCTTCCGGCTCTGACAATAAAAGTGATGAGGTCTCAAAATTGCCAATCAATCTCATCTTATTTGATAGTCTCTCCATCGTCTTTACCATATTTACCCGGTCAAGGCTTATCAAATCGGCACCTGTGTATAATAAATTATCAATAATTGTTGTGGTATCGCCACAAATATGCAATATCACATCAAAATCATATCTGTGTAAGTAATCAATCAGTCTCTGTTCATAGACCAGGGCAATCTCTTTATAAACTCCCGGGCTTATTACGCTTCCGGATGCAAGTGGGTCAACAATGATGGGTAATGCACCGGCATTTATTATCTCAAAGCAAAATTTTATAGTTGCTTCAAAGACAGCATCTAATACCATTTTTATCTCTTCTGGTCTTTTTAATGTATCAATCAAGAATTTTTCAGGTGAAAATAGATGCATTCCGGTGGTGAATGGCGCAGGAACATAGGCAAGGATTGGCAAAATATCACCGACTGAATTATATGCATATTTTATCGCCTCAAGATACACAGGCAGTCTACCGTCTTTCTTCGGATTAGGCATTATAATCTTTTCATTGAGAGTATCTTTCAGCGCCGGATTTTTTAATACCGGCAGGTCATCATCCGGATAATAGAACTCTGAACCCATTGCCTCGGCAATTATTCCCACCTCAGAGAATATTGATATCGCATCGTGCTGGTATATTTCGTAGGCGATTATCTGTGCCTTTGCCATCTTTTCCCCATTGGTATAGTATCTTTTTAATTTTATTCCGGCGATAGTCGCGGCGTGTGATGTAATCAAAGGAATCACCGGACAGCGATCAGGTTTTTCATCAATCACAAGCATGCCAAATCTTTCACGAGGAGTCAATATGTCTTTCATTTTTGATGCTAAATAAATGAAGTTAGTTGAAGAAGTTGGTATGGAAGTTTGAAAGTATGAACCAACTTCCAACTTCTTAATTCAATACTAACTTCCTTACCAAATAACCGATATCTCATTTGATCGTCTCCACAAATGCCTCAATCCGGGTTTTTATCTGCTGGGTGATACCAAATGGTGCGGGTACATCAATTGAGAGTACGGGAACATCACCGAGTAATTTTTCTATTATTCGTGTCTCCATTGCACAGTGGGATGCCCCGAGCATATTTGTTATTAAAACCCCTTTTATGAGCCCTTTTGCAATCTTCTCCTTAATATTCTTTACCCGGTCCTCTGTAGCACCGATGAGCGAGGCATTTATGAATGACCTTGCGAGTGCCCGGAATGGTTCTATATCCTCTTCTATCTGGACCATTGCCTGATTAATTACATATTCAGTCTCAATAACCCGGCATCCAAGGTCCTCAACAAGATTCAATAGATACGGGTCAGCACTCGGCGTCACCCAGGCAATGGGCAGCGCATCCTTTTTCAACACGCCAATCCCTTTTTCCACGCGGCTTTTCACCATATTGTGCATCATCTCCACAATCGCCAGCCACTCATCAAAATCGGCGTAGCCATATAAATTACCAAACTCAATGGTCATCATCTCCAGTGCTGGTAGCGGTGCAATTTCTGCCTCTGCATTCATCCTCTTTATTTCAGAGACAAGATTGCGCAACCGGTTGACCCTCTTTATCGTTTCAATAAAGCGGTGCGGGTTATTCACACCGGTCAATTTGAATAATGCCTGCCATATTCTGTGATATTCTTTTACTAAATAGTCTTCTAACCTTTTGACATAAACAAGACCATATTTTGTCTTTTCTAATTCCTGCTGTCTCGGTTTCGCAAGAAAAAATTCTAATGACCTTCTATAAGGAATCTCTACCCACATCACATCATAACCCATATCCTCAATATTTTGCATTACACAGGAGTAATCATCGCAGGAGGCACCGGTTGAGGCAATGATTAAATCAGGCCTTGGAAAATAGGATTTTTTATAAAATGCCGCGGCAACGACACGGGAAAAACAGGTTGCCTCTGGCAGACCGAGTTTGCTTGCAGTATCAAGCAATTCGGTGGATTCTTTAAAAAATGGAGTCCACCAGAGGCATTCTGGATAAAACGGGACACAATCCGGAAAGGATAATACCAATACCGGCACAGTTCCCAAATCACCCATCGTGGCAATAACCTTTTTATTTATCTGACGCGCCCTGAAGAGCCTTTCTGTCTCATTAAAGACAAACCCCCACATTCTTAAGACTTCAAATGAGTTATCAAATTTCAATCTCTTCAATTCCCTTGCACCATAGACCATAAATGTTGCTGGTGGTGATAGATAGATCCCCCACTCTTCATTGTTGTAGTATTTGTATCTCTTTATCACCTCCATTGCAATCTCCTCAAACTGCCTTGACCAGACATTCAAATCAATCTTTTTGGGAAGAATCTTTTTTTTCTTCATATAATACCACCACGATATGATGCGAGGACCTCAATAAAGGCATCAATCCTTACCTTCAACTGGCTGATATTCTGCAAAGAAAAATCGCCCTTCAATTTGAGAATCGGCAGTGAGAATCGCCTCTCCATTTTTGCAATTTCAAAGTCAAAATTATCACAGTAATCAAGCACGAAAGCAATTATACCGGTACTTTTTGTATCTTTTAAGTCCTTCTCCACCCATTCATAAAATCCTTTATTCGGTCTTTTGAAGATACAGGGTGCCTGGTTGAAATATGCCTTTTTCAAACCCTCAATCGTTTTTTCTGTAAGATTTATGTATAAACTCCGTGATAACCCGCAGTTAAAATCACCACAGATACGCAATCTCTTTTCAATCAATTCAATTATTGGACCGGATTCATAAGAGACAGGGCTGCCCAGCAAATAGATACGCGGTTGATAAGACATTTCATCCGGAATTTCTAATTTTATATCGGAAAAATTCCCCTGAAGATAATGGGTCATTATTTTTTGAAATGTGGTTGTGGATAAAACCGATGGATTTGCCCGACGCCGGGCATCTATCGGTAGCAATTTTCGTCTTATCTTTTCAAGCCTTTCGCATTCCTGTTGAATTAGACCTCGGTCAAATCTACGACGGAAGAATTGTTCTAATTCTCTTACCAGCATATCAATTTCATTGCTAAAGATTTCAAAATTATCAGTGCGGGGATTATTGAATATATAAACTGGAATACCGGTTTTAAATCTTATCGCCTCAATCATTCTCCTTGACATATCACAGCCGGTAGAACCGATGATACAGGCAAATTTTTTTTGATTTTGTATAATAAATCCGAGGTTTGACTTCACCAGTGGGCAGGCATCTACACGCACAATCTCTTCCCCTTTCTGGGAAAGGCTTAAATCACCATGGAGTAAACGATAAGGCTTCAGTCCGGTTGCAGACAAAAGTTCTACTGGAATATAAGAGCAGGAATATCCAATCAGTTCCATGGTTTCAATATCAAGCCATCAACAAATCTCTTCTGGAAATCTTTCTGCATAGCGAGTTCAAGATGGATAGATCGTCTTCTTATTCCCTCCACATCATCATCAGTTATTTCGTTTCGCAGAAATTTTATCGCTCCGCTTATGGGGAGATCATTTTTAAATAAGATATTTTTTATCCCGGAGGGGATGATGCCGATATTTTTCAAAGATGTAGGATTCAGATGTGAACCAAATTCACCGCTAACGACTGCGGTTTCTAATTCGGAAGGCTGGATGCGCACATAATCAAGCAGAAATTTTATCCCGGTATGAATCGCACCAATGGCGAGTTGTAATCTTCTGATGTCCATCTGTTCTATCTTAAAGCGACTGATTTTAATCTCTTTCTTCAACATCCCGTATTCTGTGAGCCAGTTATTTCTTAATAATATTGCAAGCAAATCAATAAATCCTGATGCACAGAACCCGATCGCGGGCTTGTTTTCAATTGTAGTAAATTTAAATCCATTTTTGTATTCAACCTTTTCAATCGCACCGGGCAGGGCAAAACTGCCACAGCCAAGGCCCACCCCTTCAAATGCCGGACCGGCAGCAGTAGATACAGCATAAATTTTTCTCCGGGTGACCAGAGCAATCTCGCCATTCGTGCCGAGGTCAATGTAAAGCGTGGGTTTTTTCATCTCCAAGAGTCCACTGGCAATGATTCCAGCGATTGTATCACCACCCACAAAGCCACCGATACACCCGAATACATAACCCGGAGGATGTTTTATATAAATCCCATTTCTTAAATTACCTTCAAACGGATAATGTGCAAAATTTCTCACAGATTTACCAAGATAGAATGATAACATAACTGGATTCCCCACGATTGTTATGAAATTTGGTTTTGAAATTTTTAATTCGGACTTCAGTTCTCTAATCCCCTTGAGTAAAGCGTTTCTTAAAATTTTGTAATTCCCAGATATGGCAAAACCAATCCTCGTAATAACATCACCACCCCAGGACTGCTGGGGATTTAATACCTTTGCCTTTTTGATAACCTCGCCACTATTAAGATCAACGAGGGCACCCTTGATTATGGTTGTCCCAATATCAATCGCCAGTCCTTTATTAGCATAATCCTTTTTACATACAACCCTTTTTCTCTCGGGTAAAATTATTTCCATTATTTTTGGAAATTCATCTGATTTCAAACGACAGGCAAGGCGAAAACCTCTTTTTAATAAATCTTCAGGAATGAACATCTTTTCAATCTCGTCTGGTGGTGCTATCCTCCCTTTTATACGAATCCTGCACCTTCCACACCTTCCCTTACCACCGCAGGTCGCATCAATAAATATGCCTTTTTTCTGGAGCAAGGATAATAGAGTATCAGTCTTCATATTGCCTTGCAATATCAATCATTGTTTTGATATTTACTATTGGCGTGTTCACAGGAACATCACAGGATGTAGATAAAATAAGAAATTTTTCCTTCAATGCAGATTCAATCTCATTTTTAATTTTGCTTACATCGCCATTGAGCAGAGTAATGGTTGAAACTCCACCCATCTTCAAGGTTTTGGTCTTTAATGTGATATCTTCTATGCTCAAAATATCAGCCCCTGCATTATCAAGGTATTCAATTATTGGTTTTATATCACCACAGATATGGACACCGGCAATCATACCTGCAGATTTAATTTTTTTAATTAAAGTTTTGAGTGGACCATAGGCAAATTTTTTGAAAAAAGATGGGGATATGACGCTTGCTGATGCAAGGGGATCTCCGATGAAGATATGGACAGGAATCTGCAAGAGCCTTTCAAGATATTCCATCTGGAAATCGAGCACCATCTTTATGATTGATTTTGCAGTCTTCTCATTATTTAACAGGGTTTTCAAAAAATCTTCCGCACCATAAAGGAAACAGGCAAGGGTAAAAGGACCTTTGATGGAAACGAATACCGGCGC
>CBFGJQ010000057.1:0-5392 GCA_965649095.1 Caldifarciminota bacterium
TCAATGGATGGTGCCGAACCGATTAGGAAAAGTTTATTTTGGGGGTTTCAGGGGAACTCCCCTGATGTATCTTGTGAGTTAGGTAAAGAATTTATCATTTTTGTTGATTAGGAGATTGAACTATGATCAGGCGATATGAAACAGAAGAATTAAGGGAAATTTTTGGTGAGAGAAATAGAATAGCGGTATGGCTTCTGGTTGAGAGGATTGTTGCGGAAGCTCAGGAGTCTTTCGGTATTATCCCCAAAGGATTAAGTAGGCAGTTAAGAAAAGTAGATGTTGACCCGCGCCGTGTTGAGGCGATTGAAAGGGTCACAAATCACGATGTAATTGCATTCCTTGAGGCAGTAAGGGAGAAGATAGGAAAAAACAGCCGGTGGCTACACTTTGGGATGACCTCTTATGATTTAGTGGACACTGCCTGGGCGTTGATAATAAAAGATGCACTGGATGTAATAATTAAAGAGGCAAACAGGTTGCTAATTATTCTGAAGAGACTATCAATAAGATACAAAAGAACCCCTCAGATGGGGAGGACCCATGGGATGTTTGCTCAACCAATAACCTTCGGGTATAAGATAAAATCCTGGTATCAGGAAGTTCTGAGGGCAAGGGAGCGACTAACTATTGCCCGTAAAGAGGTATCGTTTGGCAAACTATCTGGTGCAGTTGGTAGTTATACGATTCTCCATCCCAAAATAGAAAAGATGGTAATGAAAAGACTGAAGCTCAAACCGGAGCCGGTTTCAACTCAGGTTATCCCCCGAGACCGTCATGCCTTTCTCTTGGCGTCACTTGTATTATATGGGTGTGCAATTGAGCGAATTGCAACTGAAATCAGAAATCTCTCCCGTTCCGAGATCGGTGAGGTTTCCGAGCCATTTACTAAAGGGCAAAAAGGTTCTTCCGCAATGCCCCATAAACAGAATCCAATTACTTGTGAGCGGATTTGTGGCCTTGTGAGGGTATTAAGGGGTTATCTCATTCCGGCTTTTGAGAACATTAATCTATGGCATGAAAGGGATTTAACAAACTCTTCTGTGGAGCGTGTTATCATTCCCGATGCATTTCATATTGTGCATTATATAACAAAAAAGATATGCTGGGTTCTGGAGAATTTAAGGGTCTATTCCGAAAGGATGATGGAAAACATAGCCAACAGTCTTGGGCTTTATGCCTCACAAAATCTAATGAACAGACTCATTGAAAAGGGAATGGCGCGCAAATCTGCGTATGATTTAGTCCAGAGGCTTTCCTTTAAGGCAGCAAAGGAAAAGACCCACTTGAAACTGATTGCCCTTAAAAACAATGAAGTAAAAAGACTCCTCAGTGAATCTGAATTGGAAGAGATTTTTGATCTCCACTGGTTTTTGCGGAATATAATCTAACCTTGACTTTACTAAAAAAATCATTAAAATGGCAATTGAGGGAGGAATATGGAATATTTCTTGACCGATGAAGAGAAGGAGTTGAAAGAGAAGGTGCGTGATATCGCCGAGCGGCTCATACTCCCCGTGCGCGATGAACTTGATAAGAAGGCAGAATTCCCCAGGGAGATAATTGAGAATATGGCGAAAGAAGGGCTATTGAAAATATTCATTCCCAAGGAATACGGTGGCACCGGGGCAAGGATTATGGATATGAGCATCGCCTGCGAAGAGGTTGCCCGTATCTGTGCCGGGGTTGCCACCGCCTATGCAGTCGGGGCATTAGGTTCAGGACCGATAATCTATTTTGCCTCTGAAGAGCAGAAGCGAAGATACCTGCCCAAGATCGCAACCGGTGAGTTGCTCTGTGCATTTGGTCTAACTGAGGCACAGGCAGGTAGTGATGTGGCAAATATTCAGACAACTGCCCGTAAAGAGGGTGATTACTACATCTTAAATGGAGTCAAGCAGTTTATCTCCAATGGCAGTATTGCGGATATATATGTTGTGCTTGCCTCAACGGACCGGACCCGTGGGCCAAGAGGTATTTCAGCATTTATTGTAGAAAAAGGGATGCCAGGGTTTGACTTTGGGAAACACGAAGATAAATTAGGAATAAGAACCTCCACCACAACCGAACTTGTCTTTTCTGACTGCCGGGTGCCAGAGGAGAATCTGATGGGAAAGGAGGGGATGGGCTTTATATATACAATGCGTAATTTTGACCGGGCAAGGCCCGGGGTTGGTGCGATTGGACTTGGTGTAGCACAGGGTGCCTATGAGGAAGTCCTTAAGTTTGCAAAAGAGAAAAATCTCCTCGGTAATCAATATATTCAGCGAGAGATTGCGGATATGGCAACTGAGATTGAGGCGGCAAGGGCACTTGTCTATTCAGCAGCGAGGGCGATTGATGCCGGGATAAAAAATACCACGAAGCCCGCATCCTTTGCCAAATTATTTCCTTCTGATATTGCAATGAAAACAACCCTGAAGGCGATTGAGATTATGGGTCCTTATGGATTATTGAAGGAATACAATGTAGAAAAGATGTTGCGCGATGCCAAGATTACCCAGATTTACGAAGGTACAAATCAGATTCAACGGGGACAGATTGCCCTGGAAATTATCAGGGAGATTGGATATAAAAAGGAGTGAAGATGGAATTGAGTAAAGAGGTTCAATTATTACAGAGCGAGATTAGAAAGTTTTCCCGAGAGGTTATTGCGGAAAGGGTTGATGAATTTAATAAACAGGGGATATATCCAAAGGATATTATTACAAAACTTGGGGAAATGGGTCTGCTTGGTGCAACAATACCCGAATCTTATGGTGGCTGTGCACTTGATACAGTCTCACTCCTTATTAGCCTTGAAGAGATAAGTAAGGTCTGTCCTTCTACCGCCTTAATTCTTCTGACACATAACATACTATTCTCGTATCCCATTGTCAAATTTGGTGATGAAGAACAGAAGAGAAGATATCTGCCAATTTCCGCAACTGGGGAGGTCATCGGCGGGTTTGCCGAGTTTTCCACAAATGAAGTAATGGTGGAAGAGGATGGCAACTGCTATAAGATTACCGGCAAAAATCCTATCCTCCTCAACGGTGATGCGGGTGGACCATTTATATTGTTTGTTGAATCCACAGGCAAGATTGATGCTTTAATTGTTGATAATACAATCACCGGGGTAGCCAGGAATAAAAAGAATAACATTATCGGAATGAATGCCAGTGGTATCAATGAGATTACCTTTGATAATTGCGATGTGCCCGAACTGAATCGATTAGGAAATGCGGGGGAGGGGAAATCTATATTGGCGGAGGTGAAGGCATTTTCCAATCTTGGTTTCTCGGCGCTGAATCTCGGCATTGCCGAGGCGGCCATTGAGAATGCAATCAGATATGCAAAGGAACGGGTGCAATTTGGTGAGCCAATCATTAACTTCGGAATGGTCCGGGAGATGATTGCAGATATGGCGACTCAGATTGAATCCGCACGCCTTTTGCTACATAACGCTGCCTCAATCAGAGATAATGGTAGAGATTTTACTCGCCCCTCGGCTTTCGCCCGCTATTTCAGCAATCAGGCAGTCGCCCAGATAACAACCAATGCAATTCAAGTCTATGGTGGCTATGGCTATATGAAGGACTACCCGGTTGAGCGCTATTTTCGTGATGCCCAGGTCAGCCGGGTGTTGGGTAGTTCCAGTATTGAATTAAAAGAATTGATTACATCTCTATCCATATAGGGAATGGCTGAGGACTTTTTGTGATGCCTTTTATTGACACTCTAATAGAAATTCTGAAGCAAAAGTCCTAATATATCAGCAATTAATGCGACCAAAAAATGTAGTATCGCACAGGGGAGAAAGCTTTTTCCACGAATTGCAATTATGCCCAGAAAAATTCCGGCAATGATTGAACCGTAAGCCTCCAATGGCGGTTTACGATAATGCAAAAGGGCAAAGGGAATTGTCTGAATAAGGATTGCAATTCTATAATCAATCTTCTTTGATAAACCAAAGAGCATAAACCCACGAAAGAATAATTCCCAGCCAAACATATAGCAAAGGTGAACAAATTCATAGCTTAATAGATTATTGATTCCTCTTCGGGCGGTATGGGAAAGTGGATACACGGTTTTAAAATTAGTAAATAAAAAAGCAAGCCAAAGGACCGGAATCATTATACAGATAATTATTAAAATATCTTTTGCCCAGACTTTAAAGTCACCTATTTTTATTCCATAATCTTTTGGTCTGTTTTTAAAAAGAATCATCGGGATTGTTGGTGAAATACCATAGATTATTCCCAGCACAAGCAACTTCTCATAAAATGGTTCCTTGGGAAAGAATATTCTTGTTCGTTTAAGATATAATGAAAATAACAGTGTAAAACTTGAATAGCAGATGATAAACAAAACCTCTAAATCAAATTTTCTTATTTCAGTGACTATTTCATCTATCCATCTTTTCATTTCAATACTCCGCTGAATATAGCTTGTAATTTTCTCTCTGCTTCCTGAGATACCCTTTTACTGATGCCGGTTGGATAACGCCACCAAAGACCAGAACTTTTTCATTCTCGTATTTTGCAATTACCCTCAATCCCAAACTACAATGGGCATAAATAGTGTTATTAATCACCGAATCAATCCAGACCTTCAATCCCGACATCATTATGTTGATTGAATCAGTGGCACTGAAGAATTCATTTATCGTGGAATGCAAGCCCTCAAAATCGAGATGTTGTTTATCAAAATAGTTTTTATCAATATAATCCAAAATTGCATTTACGTCTTCTTTCTCCACTGCATTCTTAAGTTTGTTTATGTCCCGTATTAAATTCTTCTTTTCATTCGGCAATATTTTTATAGTAATAAATATAAAAATAATAACAAAAATGATTATTGCAACTCGGTTAAGCTTCATGAAAGAATCAGTATAATCCCAAGTCCAAAAAAGAGAAGTGCTGTTAAAAGCTTAATAATTGGAATCCTCTTTGATAGAGAATTTGCAACACTGTTACGGGAAAAGATATTAGCAAGAATAGCGATAATAATTAAAGGGAGTATAAACATTAGATTATAAATAACCAAAATAAAAGTAGGTTTTATTCCCAGATTTCCTCTTGAAACAACGAATGTTATCGTTGGCAGATAAACCTGCCCGGTGCAGCCAAACTCAAGAAATGAGATGAAAATACCGGCAATGAACGAGCCAACTATAATACCACCCATACCAGTCTTTTCTTTTATTTCTTTATGAATTTTTTGCTTGATTACGAGTGGCAGTTGTAGAATTATCCTATTTGTATTTCCCGTGCGGGCAACAAAATAATCATACAGGTTCAATACACCAAGGATGATTGCGAGAATACCAAAGGTTAAAAATATTATCCTTCCAATTATTTTTATTCCAGTTACTGCATTCAGGACGACATATGCGCCAAACCCAATAGCGAGA
>CBFGJQ010000058.1:0-5375 GCA_965649095.1 Caldifarciminota bacterium
ACATTTTTATTCCGTTTTTTGGAAAAACTTACTTTTTACCCTTTATACTCTAAATATTACTGCAAAAATTAGAAAAGTCAAGCATTGCGGAATTTTATACAAGATTAAAACCCGGTATCAAACAATTCAATGTGCCAAAGGTCAAGAGGGCATTGATATCAAAGAGCAAACCGTTATTTCCGTTGAGAAATTCCTGCCACAGATTTCTAATTCCCTTATGGTCAAAAATATCGCAAGGTAAGGCATTATTATCATTAAGCAGGGACTCTATTGCAGCACGGTATCTTCTATTCCTGCGATATAAATCAGCAAATAAAAGCCAGGAGCCAGCGGTCGGCATAACAGATACTCCTTTTTTTCTTTTTGTGTATAAATTTCTTCGCAGGCGACCAATCTTTGGTCTAACCTCTTTTGAAACCTTCTGGAGCCACTTCGGCATAAATACCGGAAGAAAATAGTTGGCATCGGGAATCATTAAGAGTTCTTTCTTCAAATGCCACAAAATCCATTTATGGATAACACCCTTGCCACGAATATCAGCAGGAATCTGTAAAGATAAACTATTCAAATCGTTATCAAAGAATAGATTTCTTTCACTGGCAAATGGCCAGATGCAGGTTATCATATTATAGGTATAGGTGACACTCACATCAACCCACCGCAAATATGTATCAAACTTATCCCGGTCATCCTCTGAGACATCCATTACAAGCTTTGCAGAATCCTGAATTGCCTCAAACCAGTCTTTATAGAGATAGTGATAAATTTTATTATTAAAGATACTGGACATCGGATGCTGGATGCGGGATACGCTGGGGATGAAGTTGATAAGAAGATTTGGAAGATTGGAGGGCTTGAAGACAATAGAATTGCCATCTGGAAGAGAGAAGTAATGCTTATTTAGATTTTCCAGTAAGTCACCGAGGAAGAAGGATGCGTTTGGCTCATTTTCAATAATCTCAATCACCGGGACGATGAAATGGGTGTGGGAGAATAGATAATTCCCCGAGGTTATCAGGGCTGATGCCTTTAAGGTATCCAGATACCAGTATGGTGAACGGACAGTCTGCCGATGTTCTAAATTCAAACAAGAAGAAACCAATCGGGCAATCCTTGATTCAAAGTTTGGGGATGTGCACAGGGTGACCGTTTTTAAATCCTTGCCATAAGATGCAGAGACAATTCTTGAATCAAGGCCACCACTTAAAAAGAGATAGGGATTGGAAGTAATTCTTTTATATCGTCCTGCCGAATATTTTAATGCCTTGGCAAGGCGATAACCCCACTCTTTTGGCTTTACAGAAAAGTCAGGATTATATCGCCGCTTATACCAATCAAGTATCTGGTATCCAGTATCAGGCCTCAAGGTAATTCCTTGCCCTGCCTTTAGGGCAAATACTTCTTTGTATATACCCTTCCCCGGGATGTGGCGGGAGATCGTAAATAAAGAATATAGTCCTGCCGGGTCATAATTTGTTGAATTTTTTCTAATTGCCACAATTGCGGAAGGGAAATTACCGATAATCCAGACATTACCATCTTGCGAAATCCAGATAGACCGTGATGCAAAGCGGTCAGTGAAGGCGGTTAGTCTATTCTCCTTTGCATTATAAAATAATAGACTCCAGGAACCGTTTATCTCATCAATGATTGCATCGCCATACTCTTTCCAGAAGTTCAATATCATCTTTGCAGTTTCATTCTGGTCAGAAGAGATAGCGCCATACTTACCGAGGTCGGTAACGGTGCCACACAATAAAATAATATTACCGATTTCATCGGATTGTATAAACATATCTGGTATTCTGAATTTTCTCCACGCCCACAAAATTGATGTAAATTGAGGTGTATGTTGTCTAATTTCTATATTTAGTTCAGGCACATTCTCGACATTAAATACTCTCCTGAATCTATCAACCCGCAGATAGAGGTCTCCTGCTTTTCCAAATAGAGAAACCCACCCGCCCATTCTTTCTACATCCAACCTTTAGGTAGAATGAAATGCAAATTAGGCGTATCCATATCAGGTAATGATAAATCTACCTCTGGAGCAATTAGCCTCCACTTTTCCAATTTGCATGCATTTGTGATAGTCGGTATAAGTTGGTAATCAATCCCCATTGTCTTTACTGCCAGGGCATCCACTAATACCGAATTGAAGCCGCCAATCAACACTCCACAGGGTTTTGGTCTCCCTCCAATCGGTGCATTCCCCTCCTGCCCGATTATTCCATCAATCAGATAGAAAAACTTCCTTTGTGGTGAGTTCTGCATAAGACCATTCTTATCCGCATAAACGGCGATGCGGTTGATATCTAAAATCGTCCTCCAGATTGTATCATTACCTTTCCAGTTGCCATGTTCTATTGGTCTATTTCTGTGTAATAAACCCGCAATTAACTTTACGACGGGGAATTTATGGAGATAGAAATTCTCCTTTAAGAATTTGTAGATTTTGCGTGATTTAACAAAATAAGAGGGCGGATAACTGGGAAATGAATCACCTTCAGGTGGGGGCCCGGGACGATGGTGGGGCATACAGCTTTTTAAATAAACAATACCAAGCATATTTTTCAATGTTAAAGTTACACCTGCTTTACAGTGAGTTTTTAACTTCGCAATATTCAGGATAACACTAGCGTCAAGAAATGATTTTGAAACAAGGTATTTATGGATTGAAGGATTATGATACTTATCGGTCGTGCTCTCCTTGTTATATCGTGGGTCAATATGGTCAACCGCCGAGTCTGCAAGGGTGTAATAATGAATATTAGAATTCTGGTCTAATTCAGAAAATAGGCTCTCTTTGCCCAAGTTTATCATAACATATCCTAACGGATCTCCCGATTGGTAATCATAATAAAACTTTCCATTATTTCCTTCCTTGCTAACTTGAGGTCTAAAGTCTATGACCCTGCACTCACTGTATCCACGGTTACGAAGCACATCTATCATATTTTGAATCCCGGTTGATACCATCAAATTTCTCCAATCTGCACTCTCTACGGGATTATCTGCGATGACTATTGAGCCCTTCCCCTCCAATGCCTTATAAACATAATCTATGATTGGTCTTATAACTGAACCGTGAACGATGGTGCTCAGGACGGCATCTTTTCCTGAATGGTGATAATGGGTAACAAGATTGGGTTTAATCAAAACCTTGTCCCCTGGCTTGATAATATCCTTAAATGGATTCCATCTTTCAGTGCCGAGGTTTTCTTTGTCTAAACCCAATTTTTGTAAGAGTTTTCTTACCAGCGGGTAGATTTTATTCTCTTTATCAATTTTGGAAATAAAATTAAGTTCCGGATATCTTTCGGGCGGGTCAAAGGGAATTCTTCTATGGTAATTATTCACCTCAGGAGAATAGATAAACCCACAAATATTAGAAAAGAGAAGATTATCTTGCATCTGCCTGAACATAAATTAAGAGAATTTTATCCTTCCTAAACAAATAATGCAGATAACTCATTTATACTTCAAGACATATTTTTATTTCTTTTTTAACCGTAATAGAATATCCAAATCTGCCTTATCCTGCTTTCGCCGGGAAGCCTTTTTATTCTTTATCAACTCTTTTAGTCCGATAAACTTTACTCTTTGCCTACCGTATTGACCAAATTTTTTATTCTTCCAGACTTCTTCAAATGTGCAACCGGGAATTGAAGTAAGGATGTCAACCCTCACCGGTTCATAACCCAACTGAATAATCTTCCCTGTCTGGCTGAAATCCTCAGGTTTTAATCCGAGGCTCTCAAAACCAAACTCGTTAAGGGCATTGACTATCTTCTCACCATTTTCAATATTCGCCTCAATTAGTATATCCATATCCTTTGTATACCTCGGTCGGGCGTAGAATGCAACGGCAAAGGCACCAATGATACAATACTTTACTTTATGTTTGTTGAATAATTTTAATAAATCTTCGTAATCCTTTTCTACTCTCATTTTTCTTACCTCTGCATATCTTAAAATGATTATCCCTTAAAAACTGAACTATTTCTAATCTTTGCTTACCACTCATATTTATGTAATAATCTTCGTCAAATTTTGTGGCAGATTCAAAGAAATTAAATTTTTTTACCCAAATTTTTTTCATCTCGGCTAATTAGTATATTTCTTTTCACCTCATACTAAATTTGTTTAATTTTGCACTCGGTTTTAAAATAAAGTCAATCTTTTTTATCTTTCATACGACAGAAGTAGACTCCCCCTTTCTGCAACCATTCGTTTATAAATTTTTATATTATTCTCCATAATTCCAACTTTTCCGTAAACTATAGTTTAATTTTAGTTAAACTTAAGGTAAAGTGCGGAAGAAAATTTTTCTCCAATCTTTTGTGTTTAGTCATTTTGTTCTTAATCAAATTCGGATTTTCCTTTTGCTACAATAACCTAATCTTCTCAAGGCAATCAACCCCCGCCATTTGAGATTCAGAATTGGTATGGGCATTCTTACAGGTGGTAATAGCACGCCAAAACCGGTAAACCTTTTATAAAATTTGAGATAGGTCGCTATGAGTCTCCTTCTCTCTTCAAGGATTGGTTTGAATTCGGAATTGAGACTCTCCGACAATAAGAGAAATAGGTAATCAGGGACTTTTATGAAATAATCTGAAAGCGTCCACTCCATATCATCACCCAGCTTTGAATATGGCAATTTTTTTAAAAATTGCCCAAGAAAATTTCTTTTAACCAAAAAATCACACCTTTTATTCTCTGATTTCAATACATAGTTGTTTATGCCATATTTAATCCAGAATGTCTCGTTGTTTTCATCTCCACCGCTCACTCCAATCCTTTCCCTCATTTTATCTTCAATAATTAGAAGAATTTTCAATAATAAATCCGGAAATTCATTAAGGATATTCATAAATTCTTTTATTTTTATATCTTCTTTCAATCCAAACCAGTCTTTTCGCAATTGAAGAACTCTATTGAGTAGTTTTATTCCATCTGAAAAGTTCTCTTCATTCAAACCCAGAATTTCAAGGTCAAACTTCAATGCGCTCATTCCACAGAGGAGACTGCGGACCTTAATCACCTTTGTATTTAAAGCGCGCAGGACTACAAAGAGTAAGCCAAGGATATATTCTGTAGCAATTAGATGTTCGATTAGTTTTATTGGTTCAATTGGTTTGATTGGTAGTTGTTCGCCCCATAGTAATTTGAAATCATTGGGGATATAAAAATATCGCATATTCTCGAAAAGAAATTTTGTTATCACAAACGGGGCATGCATTAAAATATATCGGTCACGATTATCAAATTGATTGTAATATTCTCTAAAATCAAGTCCCTTTGCATTATCTCTAAAAACTAAAACCAAATCTAAATCCGAAATACCTGGAGCAGAAACCGAACCAATTTGA
>CBFGJQ010000059.1:0-5341 GCA_965649095.1 Caldifarciminota bacterium
GTAAATTTAAGCAATACCGCCGGTGCTTCAAGAGATCCATTCATTCTTTCCCACAATCAACTCTATCTCTTTTTCAGTGATAATACAAATGCAACACCCCCGAACTTTGAAATTCGTTACCGCCGGTACGATGGGAACCAGTGGCTGGCGGAATCGGTTTTAACCACAAATTCGGGGAACTCAATCACACCATTTGCCGTTGTAGATACATTGGGTAATATCCATCTCTTCTGGGCAGATTCCACCCCTGGAAATTTTGATATTTATTATAAAAGATTTACTCCGAATTTTGGCTGGAGTGCAGATACAAATCTCACCCAGAATCCTGCCCGGTCTGTGATGCCAACCGCCTCTATTGATTCAATGAATAATCTTTATCTTTATTACAGTGAGGGTGGCGAAATTTACTGCAAAATAAAAGACCATCAGTTAGGCTGGCTTCCCGCATTGAATATAAGCAATTCAAGTGTCAATTCAAATAATCCATCTTCTTCTTTTGCTTGTGATTTGGTCTGGACTGAAGGTGATTTCGCACCATACCGGATTATTTACTACAAATCATTAATCTCAGATACAACCGGACCAAGGTTTTCAATCACCGCGCCGGATACTGCCTATTTAAATGATAGTTTGCTTATCACCTTTGTTAGCGATGAGGCTCTCCAGGGGACTCCCGTTGCCTGGTTAAAGGATACAAATGATTCTATTCAATTAGTCGTTACCCAGACTGCCCCCTTGAACTATTCAGGCAAGGTTTATGTGAGCGGTCTGGCGGTTGGTTTGGGTCATCTTATCGTCCGGGGGGTTGACTTACACAACAATCAGGGGAGTGCGGATAGCACAATCTATATTGATTCACTGGATACGACGCCACCCCAGTTTGTAATCTCGGCACCAGATACCTGTCTCCTTAACGATACCCTCAATATCACCTTCAGCGTAAATGAGCAGTTAAGTTCTTTACCGGTGGGTTTGTTAAAAGATATTAGTCAAGATTCCCTTCGGTTAACTGTTACTCAGACCTCACCCTTGAACTATTCAGGCAAGGTTTATGTCAGCGGTCTGGCGGTTGGTTTGGGTAATATTATTGTTCGCGGTAATGACCTTCATGGGAATTTGGGCAGTGCTGACAGTAGTATTTACATTTCCTCTCCCTTGTTGGATACCACACCCCCTCAGTTTGTCATTCATACCCCTGATACTATACACATTGGTGATACATTACTGATTACCATCACCACAAATGAGATTTTATCAGACACACCAGTTGTCTGGCTAAAAGATAGTCTTAATGACTCACTCCAGTTTTCGGTCTTGGAAGATTCAGTTCAAAATTATTCAGCCAGACTACTAATCAGTGGATTAGTAAAAGGGCAAGCGCATTTCAGAATAATTGGCGAAGACCTATCCAATAATATTACCGATACTACAGTTTCAATTTATATAAATGTCAGGGGTAGTCTTTTACCAAAAGATTCCTGTTTTGCCTTTCCCAATCCAACGCGAAAGGATTATGTAAAATTTATGTTTTATCTAAATCAGAATGCCCACCTGAAGATGGAAATATTCACCCTGTCTGGCCGTAAGATTTGCACATTTATTGATAAAGATTATGATGGCGGCAGACTCTATGAAGAGACGATGTCAGTCCGAGATATGGGGAGTGATATCTATATCTTCAGGGCTACGGCGACGGCCGGCAGGGAAAAGGTGACGGTGATGAAGAAGTTTGGAGTAATAAGATGAACTCCCTATGTGCAACGGTTTCGTTGCTGGGTTTTGTGTGGACGCCAAACGACATCCAATGAACGAATCGCTTTTCCCAACCGACAGACGAAAACTAATCCGTTTAGGCTCATTAAAATTTAGCATAATACGGAGAGCATTATGAATTTAGTTGCTTTACTTATTTTTATCGCCCAATCCGCTCCTTCATCATCCGGGCTTGAATTCATGAGGATGAATGTAGGTGGTCGGGCATTTGCCCTGGGTGGTGCCTATACCGCACTCGCCGATGAACCTTTCGGTATTTTCTACAATCCCGGCGGTGTTTACTCAGAATTACCTTATCTCTCAAGTTTCTACGGGAGATGGTTTATGGAAACCCATTTGGGTAGTATCGCTGGTATTTATCCATTCGGTAAAACTAATGCCATCGGTTTTGGTCTCCGGGGATTATTTTCCAATAAAATTGAACTGCGCGACGAAGAGAATCCATTTAATTATAGTTATTACAATACCTATTTTCTAAATCCTGTTATAGTCTACATCCAGAAGTTTAACAATTTACGGTTCGGATTGGGACTTAATGGAATAAATACAAAAATAGAGACCGCCACTGGCAATGGAGTATTTTTGAGTGCTGGTTTAAAATATGCTACAAGATATATAGATTGTGGCATGAGTTTTACAAATTTAGGAACAAAGGTTTTGAATACAGATTTACCAATCTCTTCTCGTCTTGGTTTATGTTTCAAACCAGTTAAAAATCTAAATTTTTCTTTAGACCTGCTCAAACCACTGAGAGATGACCTGAGTTATTACTGGGGGATAGAATATCAACCAGTTGAAGTGTTCAGTATGCGCCTCGGGTATAACAATGATGTCTATTCTGAAAACTTCTATAAAAAACTGAGCCTGGGCATCGGTTTGAAAATGGGAAATATTGTGATTGACTATGCAGCTGCCCCCTGTGGAATCTTTGGCTGGACACACTTTCTAACTTTATCATACCGGATAAGACCAGAGGCTACCAAACCAGAGGAATTCTTTGCCAAAGAGAAGATGATGAGTGAAACCTATCTGAATCAGGGTATTGAATACTACAATCTCGGTAAGTTAGAAGAGGCATTAAATTCTTTTGACTTATCGCTTATCTGGCTTCCTGATAATAAAGTCGCCATAGATTGGATTGAAAAGGTTCAAAATGAGAAGAAAATAAAGAGCATTGAAGTCTTCCTCAACGATGGAAAGAATGAAATGGGCAGGGGCAATTACCTTGGAGCACTGTATAATTTCCAGCATGCATTGGAACTTGATTCAACACGAGCAGATATAAGAGAGCTAAAGATTGAGTGTGAGAGAAAAATGAAAGAGGGGACAACCCGGAATGTGAAAGAAATGATTGAACAAGGGCTGGCGAAATTTAATGCTGGAGAATATCTAAAAGCAGTCCAACTCTGGAATGAGGCATTGAAATTGGAACCGGCAAATCCTGCAATAAAAAATTATATTGCCGAGGCAAATCAAAAGATGATTGATGAAATAACAGAAAGTCTAAAGAAGATAAATACTTATATCAATCAAGGCAATTTCAAAAAGGCGCAGGACCTGGTTAAATATATGCTCAAGAAATATCCAAACCAGGAAAACCTCTCTAAACAGAAGATATTCATTGACCAGAGAATCACGGAAAGGGTAAACGAGCATTTAAGCAAAGGTAGAGAATTATTCAATGTCCAGAAATATGGGGATGCCGAAAAAGAGTTTCAGAAAGTCTTAGAATACGAGCCTAAGAACATTCAGGCGTTGTCTTATCTTGATAAAATAAGAAAACAAACCAAACCCGGTAAAAAAGAAGATGTGGACCGATACTATTTATTAGGGATTGATGCCTATACTAAGAATAACTTTGAACTGGCGATTGATTACTGGAATAAAGTTTTGGAAATTGACCCGCACTACCCCAATGTAAAAAAGAACTTAGAAAGGGCAAGGATAAAACTTGCAGAACTTAACAAATAAGAATAATGCGGAGTTTAAACTTCCCACGGCATTACTGTCAGTATGGTCAATCGTTTATTATTGATAGAAAATGTCAGATAAACCTGTTTCCCGTATTAAATACGGGGCAGGCTCTGACAGATTCAGGAATCCGATTGCTACAAATTTGGAAAAATTTAACATTGACCATGTCCTTTAACGATACGGGCAGCCAATCCCTACAACGAACAACAATCTGTTAGATATGCGTTTTCCCATTAAACTAAAATTCAGTCTGCTAATTTCACTTTTGATTTTCTTAATTGTCTTAATCATCCTCTGGTTTACCTTGAATCGGGTGCGTCAATCCCTAACCAGGGAGATAGAATTGCAGGGTGAAATCCTTGCCCGGGTCATTGCGATGAACGCAGAGGACCCATTGATTACAAATGATGACCTCTATCTCGCCTCTTTAGTAACTGATGCCTTAAAGAATGAGGGGGTTGGTTATGCCTATATTACTGACAATAACGGAAATATCAGGGCACATAATAGGATTGAATTTGTTGGAAAAAAAGAGAAGGAATTCAGACCACCGCCAGAGCTGTATTCGGTCAGTTTACCTATTCTTATCGCTGAAAAAAAGGAGGTCGGTAGGGTGAAGGTCGGTTTGGGAACCGAAAGGATAAGATTGACCACCAGTGCGATACAGTTTGTTCTTATTTTAATCGCCATTTTAGGAATATTTATTGGAATATTGGGGGCATTCTTCATTTCCCATTATTTAACAAATCCAATAAAAGAACTGGTCAAAGGAACCGAGGAGATCGGTAAAGGGAATTTTGATTTGATGATAAAAGCAAAATCGAATGATGAGATAGGCGATTTGACTAATGCATTTAACAAAATGGCGAAGAGTTTGAAAGAGAAAGAACAGATAAAGGATGCATTTAGAAGATATGTATCACATCAGGTTGCCGAGGAAATCTTTAAAAATCCCGGTAAATATCTTGAGACCCTGAAGGGAGTAAGAAAGAAGGTGACAATCCTGTTTGCCGATATTCGTGGGTTTACGCCGCTTGCTGAGAAGTTACCCGCTGAGGAAGTCGTCTTTTTACTCAATCAGGTTCTCTCCACGATGACCGATGCGGTCTTCAGGTGGGAAGGAACAATTGATAAATTTATTGGTGATTGTATTATGGCAATCTTCGGGGCACCGATTTCTCATATAGATGATACAAGGAGGGCAATAAATGCCGCGATAGACATCCAGCAGGCAATAGCGAAATTGAATAGTAAATTAGTAAAAGAGGGTAAAGGTCCGATTAGAATCGGAATCGGCATAAACACAGGTGAGGCAGTGGTGGGAAATATTGGGGCAAAGGATAGGTTGGATTATACAGTAATTGGCGATGCTGTTAATCTTGCCTCAAGATTAGAAGGGGTTGCAAAGGAGGGTGAGATTGTAGTTTCTGAATCGGTATTTCAAGAGGCAAATGATTCATTTAAATTTTCTGAACCGATGCTGGTAAAAATTAAGGGGAAAGAGACACCCGTAAAAATCTATCAGGTGATCCGTTAAAATAAACAATATAATCCTGCTCAAATCAGCACCTAAACCAAATTGATAGGAAAAGGC
>CBFGJQ010000060.1:0-5319 GCA_965649095.1 Caldifarciminota bacterium
CCTAAAATCCTTGCTTTATTTTCAGGGGGATGAATACTCAAGATACATCAGGGGAGAACCCCCTGAAACAAGTTCAGGGCAGGCTCTGAAACCCCCAGCGATGCTCCATCTAAGTTTGTGCACCTTCCCTGATTTTTTTGAGCCATGCCCTTGCCCCGATTTTTTCAAAAATCCCTTCTGCCTTATGTAAATGCCTGTTTGCCTTTTCCTTAGAATTAAAAAGTGATGAAATTTGATAATGTTTGATAAACTTGCCCTGATGTAAATCATGGGTCAGACCGCTACCAATTGGCAAAATTTTGAATTGCGACACAGCCTCTAAGGGTGTCCTTTTATACTGTCCAGTTCCTCAGGATTATCTCCCTCTGGGCAAGAACCATTTTTAATAGTGGTGTTCTATCCACCTCCACCCCCTTCTCCCTTGCCCTGATAACAAACTCCACACTATTATCTTCACCAAGATCCAGGATTGATAAAGAGATTGCCACCTCGGCGATTTCATCAATCCTATAATTGACATTCTCCATCTTCTGTCCAAGGGTAATCTTCACATCAGGTGGTTTTTCAAAGTCTATTTCAAACTCATACTCACCGATGTCCTGGTTTGAGATATCAAACCGAATATAAAGATTATGGTCATCAAAGCCATAGTAAACACCAGAAAATAGCCCCGCAAACCTCTGCATTGTGCCACCAACCCGCCGCACATCCATAAATCCCGCATTATACCATTCATAAAAATATGTAAGTTTACCGTCAATCTTGGGTGAGATTTTATCAATTGGCTGTGTCCCATATATTTCAGCCTTTGAGCAGATCGGTGTAAATAGTTCATGGGGTGGCTCTTCCCCGATCTTTTTGTATAACCATATTGCATTCTCTCGGAATAATTGATCAAAGATTTCGGTTGCCACGGAGAAAAATTCATCTCCGAACCACCAGAACCAATCACTACCCTCTAAGATATAGAATCTTTCCCAGATTTTATCATCGGTAATATTCTTTTCTAAAAGTTTCTCTCGTAATCTCTTTATTACCTGCCATGCCTTCTGGTCTTCAGAATGACCGATCCAGATATTAAAGTTTGCCCCAATCCAGGAGCCAGGGAAGATACCGGTCAAATTATTCTCTGTTTTATTGTTCTGTAAGAATTTCGTAAATGTGGTGGTGGGAATCTTCTCTTTAATCAATGTCTTATAGAGTCCCTCAATAAATTCTACTCCATCATTCTCAAAATATTCCCAGGCATTCTCACCATCAAGTATCACCGGGATGATAAAGTTTTCATGGGGCGAAAGGGCATGGGCAATCCGTTTGACACGGTTGATGAAGTCATCTATCGCCTTCTTTGTTTTTAATTTATTATATACAAATGCAATCTGGTCGGAGAGGATATGGTCGCGGAAGAAAATCTTTATATTGCCATAAGTCCAGGGTTTATATAAGAGATGGGCATGGGAAGGGATACCATCTCCATTCCTTTTGAAGGAAAGATTTATGGAGCGGGCAAGGATTTCTTCATCCGTAGCAATCCAGTTGATCTTTGTCTCAGCAATGATATCTAACAATTCCTGGCACACCCCTCCCTCAGAAGGCCAGAGACCGTTGGGGGTGAATCCAAAGACCTTTTCAAAGACTTCAATCCCCTTAATAAGCTGGGCCCGGGCATCTTCCGGATGGGTGAATTCAAATGGTAATGTTAGGTTGGGGTTGGAAATCCTTGCCAGATTGGTATTTATGAGGAGGGGTAGAATCGGATGGGCAAAGGGAGATGTGGTAATTTCTATCTGACCGCCCAATGCAGTCTTTTTGTATTCTTCAATAATCTGACCAATAATCCTATTCTGTAGATTGACAATTAAGTCTTTATCCTGCTCACGAAAGTTTCTACCCCGGTTATACAGTTCTTTGATCTCATCACGAAATATCGGGTCTATCCAGACAAGGTTTGACCAGACCTGCAGGTCCCTAAACTCCTCAGTCGTAAAGTTCTGGGCAACCTGCGGTAATTCTTCTATAACAAGCTTCCTTCCCCTCTTTAAAAGGAGAGAAGAGTACCGGGGGTGCGGTTCAATCATCTTCTCCCAGTTTGCCAGAAAGAAGTCTTTTAGGATTTCGATCCTTTCCTCAATGGTGAGGTCCTCAGCTCGTTTCTTAAACAACAGAAACTGTCGGTCCTGACACCTTCCCTGCTGGTAGTCTAAAAGTTGAATCAGTAAGGAGGGGGTGAAATTGAATGTTACTTGAATCTCAGGGAATTTCTTAACCTGAAGGAGCATATCAAGATAGTCCTTTGTCGCATGGAACCTTACCCAGGGTAACGGAAGGAGATTCTCATCAGGATGGGAATAGAATGGTTGATGGAAATGCCATAAAAATGCAAGCGAAATATTATTCATTTATTGAAATAGCCAATGTAGTATTTGGCATCACTTATAACATCGTAGGGTGGATTCTGTTTGATAAGCTCCTGTAGTATTTCAATTGCCTTTTGGGGATTGCCGCCCAGACCGGTCAATCTACCCCAGGCGAGCATACCCCAGAAAAAGAATGGCGAATCCTTATTCCGGGCAATCTTTTCGTAGTATCTGATTGCCCGCTCGTAATCTTTGAGTCCTTCCGCAGCGCAGCCGGCACCGAACTGGGCGGAGGGGGTCAATAAGTGGTCGTTCTTTACTTTACTTAAGAAACGGTCAAAATAATCAAGGGCTTCGGCAAATCGGCCGGTGTGGTAGTTTATAACTCCGAGATAATAGAGGGCAATCTTACCGGGTCTGGTGCCGGGATACCTTTCGGTCAATTCCTGAAAGAGATTCCTCGCTTCCTGGGTCCTGCCCATACTCAACATATTTATTGCCTGGGTATGGAGTAAATCTGCCTCGGGCTTATCCCCTTCCGTGCTGGTAAGAAAATAGACTAAAAGGACAATCCCGGCAACGATTCCGATACCGCTCCAGATTGAGGTCTCTTTATGCCTGACAATATATTTAACCACCCTTTCCATAAATTGCTGGAAGGAGTCTTCGGTCTTAACTCCCCTTTTGAGGTCTCTCATAATGCCCTCAAGAAATACCCCTGACCCGATTTGAACGGGTGACCTGCGGTTTAGGAAACCGCTGCTCTATCCTGCTGAGCTACAGGGGCATCTTCATCTTTTGAATATCCCAAATAGTCCTCCCCTTTTTCGTTCTTTCTCGGGTTTACTTTCGGGAGGGGCTGTTACCTCTCTCTCTTCAACCTTTTCTTTCTGGACAATCTTTACCAGACCCGATGAAATTAGTCCATAGAGAATACGGCCGACCTCAAACTCTGAGAGGTTAGCGCGCCGGGCAATCTGTTCAATGGTCAAAGTTCCATCAATAAAGGCAAGAACCTTCCACTCCTCGGGCCTCAAGTTTATCTTCTCCACCCCCACCTCAGGAACTTCCACAATCTTAACAACCAGGTCAAAAGAAGGGATTAGCTTCTGAATTCTATTAAACTCATCAATCCGGCGTGCCGCATCAATTATCACCTGCTGGATTGGTAAGTCCACAGTCCTCTCGGTGGGTTCTTCCCCGGGTCTGAAGACAAAACGACCGGTGCGCCATCTCAATATTGAATCAATCGCCTTTTCACCGACAAGATGGTTGGTCTTGGCATGAACAACTATCCCCCCCTTGAAATAGACCACCCCCACATCATCCGGCCCCTGAATCCTCAAACTGCCATCCTTGGCACCAAGTTGAATCAATTGAAAGAGATCGGTCAGCTCAAAGTCTTCTAAGTTTCCTTCCAGTGCCATAATTATCTATATTGCCCCATATTCTGAAATTTTTTAATTCTATCTTCAATCAGTTCGGGAATTGGTATCTTGATAAGTTCAGTCAGATTTCTCAAAACCGCATTTTTGATATTCTCCGCAGTCTTTTGATAATCTAAATGGGCACCACCTAGGGGTTCCGGGATTATCTCATCAATAATCTTGAATTGATACAAATCCTGGGCAGTAAGTTTCAATGCCTCGGCTGCCTCTCTATTTTTTGCTGCATCACGCCACAAGATTGAGGCACAGCCTTCAGGAGAAATTACCGAGTAGATCGCGTTTTCCAGCATCAGGATTCTATCACCCACGGCAAGGGCCAGTGCCCCTCCGGAACCACCTTCGCCGATTATGACCACAATAATTGGTGTGCCCAGGGTAGCACATTCAAATAAATTTACCGCAATCGCCTCAAATTGCCCCCGCTCCTCAGCCCCTACCCCTGGATACGCGCCGGGCGTGTCAACAAGATTTATCACCGGAAGAGTAAACTTTTCTGCCATCTTCATTATCCGCAATGCCTTACGATAACCTTCGGGATGGGGCATACCAAAATTCCTTCTTATCTTCTCCTTGGTATCCCTTCCCTTCTGCTGGGCAGTAATTGCAACATTAAAGCCTTCAATTCTGGCGATACCAGCCACGATTGCACTATCATCTCCAAACCGACGGTCCCCATGGAGTTCAATGAAATCGCTGGTGATTAAATTTATTATATCTACTGAATAGGGACGACGGGGATGTCGTGCAAGCTGAACCCTCTGCCATCTTGTTAGATTGGAATAGATTTTCTTCTTGAGCCTTTCTGCCTGGGCCCTCAGGCGGGCGAGCTCATCTTCAACCCCGGTCAAATTCTTTAACTCTTCAATCTTCTTTTCCAGTTCAATAACCGGCCTTTCAAAATCAAGGTAGATTCCATTCATTATTATTACCTAAAACTTAAGCCCCAGCCCCAGGGAGTTTACCAATCCCAGGTCATATGGATACAATGCACAACCATATTTGATTTCAATACCCAAAAGATTGAGATTAAGATTGAACCCCGGATAGAACCGCTGAGTTCGCTTCAGGGCAAAACCAATAAACACCCCTGGTTTCATTGGAAAATCTACGGAGAGGGAAGATTCAAACTGCCCCCTGTTTATTAAATAATGCAAGTCCAGTCCAAAACCGAATCCTCTAATATTCTGGTTTATACCCAGGTTCAATTTGGTGGGTAGGCTCACCTCCTCGTTGCGCAGGGTAAGGGAAGAACCGATATTTGATGCACCCAAACTGATACCCCTAATTCCATTTGCGTAGGATAATGCAATATCAAACGCAAGTGTATAATCACCATAAACATAGACATTCTCGGTGATATATTTAAGATTAATTCCCAACCTCCCATAGGCTGAGATTCTTCTTGTCCCGCCGACAATAAAAGAGAAATTACTGGCGGTGTAATCTATTGTAGTATCTTCAGTTGGATAGGCCGGATGGAATTCAATATTTCCTGCATCAAAATTTGTGATGCC
>CBFGJQ010000061.1:0-4964 GCA_965649095.1 Caldifarciminota bacterium
AAGGCCGCCCCTGAATATGTATCTGCTCAAATGGGGCTGTGGTTACCAGAACTATGCAGGTATTGATTGGTTCACAGTGGGCATCAAGGTCTTTAGCGGTGGTGCCTGGCAGGCACCTATTGAACTCAGATACTACAATACAGACATCGGTCCTAATGTCTGGGATTCAGTGGATGTCTCTGCTTATGCCGGCGTAGATTCAATTCGTGTCTTCTTCTCATACAATAATGCTAATTGGGCATGGTGGGCATCATTTGATAATGTTGAACTCAGAGGAAGTGCGCCGCACGATGTTGGTGTGGCTGCAATTACCAGTCCACCCGGTGGTGTTGTTACACCAGGTAATTATGATGTGATCGGCCGGATTCATAACTATGGTGGTAATTCCGAAACCTTTGATGTCACTGCAGTTGTTACCGATACCCTTACGGGAAATGCAATTTTTACCCAGACGGTAAACCTTGCAAACTTTGCGCCTGGTGCTGATTCATTGGTCAATTTCGGTTCCGTAAATCTTTATCAGGGGACATTCTTTGAGACCAAAATCTATACCCAACTAAACGGCGATGCTAATCCAGCCAATGATACTGCGGTGGTTATTTCAAGAACGACTCTTGCCCTTGGTGATGTCATCTATGAACTGGATGTCCAGACTCCAACTGGCGACTATCAGTTGCTTGGTGTTGAATTTGACGGCAAGTATTTTTATGTCACAGGTGGTAATAGCAATGCCGATCCAAACAAGGTATATATAATTGATACCCTGGGGAATGTAATCTGGTCAATTGACCAACCCAGTGGCACTGGCTGGGGGATAAGGGACTTAGCCTGGGATGATGTCTATACCGGTTCTGACCGAATTGATACGCTTTATGGTAGTCATGATGGTGCAATGGTAAAGTTTGGAATTGATCTGACAAATGGCACCATTCAGAATTATGGCACAATCACTGCCCCGGTATATCCTGCTCGTGCCTTGGCATGGGATAGTACCCATCAATGGTTCTTTACCGCCAACTGGGATCCGTGCTACAAATTCAGTAAGACGAATGCTAACCTTGGTAGTGTTCCTGGTCCAGGTAGTGTTTACGGTGCGGCTTATGATACCGATACCCTTGAAGGTGGCTGGGTATGGTGGCATAGCCAGAATGACCCGGGGACAGGTTATTACTGTCAGATTGATCAGATGGAGCCGGTGAATATGACCTGGACTGGTGTAAGTTTTGGTTACATTCCCACTCTCTGCAGCCCCGGCTCAATGGCTGGTGGACTCTGTTTCTATGAGGGATTCCGTGGTGCCGATGTCCTCTTTGCCCTTGTTCAGGGGGATCCGGTTGATGAGATTTGTGGCATCTTCGTCAGGTATCATGGATATGGAATTGCTGAGAAACCTAATACCCCAGCACCGCTGGTCTTCGGCTTTGCCCCGAATATGCCCAATCCGACAAAGGGTTCAGTGATTACCTATTGCCTTACCAGAGAGACGCGGGTTTCGCTCAGGGTCTTTGATGCAACCGGTAGATTGGTAGGCACACTGGTAGATGGCACAGAGACGGCAGGGACAAAGACTGTAAACTGGAATACAAGGGGTCTTTCCAGTGGTATTTACTTCTTAAGGCTTGAGGCGGAAGGCAAAGTTGCTACGCATAAACTGATTCTGGTGAGATAGCCGGAAGTCGGACGCTAAAAGAAAACAAGCCCCGCCTTTGGCGGGGCTTGTTATTTATCCCATCCCTGAATACATCCTCGGATATATCAAATAAAAGGGTAAGATGGCTCAAAAAGGCTCAAGAAGTGAGAGATGGTATAAATGGCAAGAAGGCAAAAATGGCCATCAAAAGCGAGTCTCTTGATAAATTTAATCGTGATTTCATAAACAATCGTGACGCCCTTTTTAATTGCCTTATTAGCCTTTTCCATCCCTTTTGTCATCTCTGCCATCTTGGGCCCTTATTTAGCCTTCAAACACTTTTTGCTTTACCATAAGTCTTTCATTGTGTAAATCCTATCGGTAGTCCTTTTGAGAAATTCTAAATCCTGTGAAATAATAATATAAGAGAGGTTAGCGTCTTTGAGAATTTTTTCAATCCTTTTTACACCCTCCGGGTCAATCCCATTCGTCGGTTCATCAAGGAGCATTATCTCGGGTTTCAAGGCAAGAACAGTAGCAATGGCAAGCCTCTTTTTTTCACCCTCGGAGAGAATATAGGGGGGAAGTTCTTCAAAACCTTCAAGTCCGACCAGGGATAGCGATTCCTTGACCCTCTTTTCCACCTCTTCTCTGGGTAGACGATAATTGAGTGGTCCAAAGGCAACTTCTTCTTTGACACTGGGACAGAATAACTGGTCGTCAGAGTTCTGGAATAATAATCCAATCTTTGATCGGACTTCTGCAAAATCTTTTTCTGATTTTCTAATCTGCCCCATTATCTCTACCTCCCCGGAAGTAGGTCTTACAAATCCCATAATTATATAAAATAAGGTTGTCTTACCGCACCCATTGGGACCGGTTATGCCGATATGTTCACCTTTAGAAAGGGAAAAGTTGAGACGATTAAAAAGGGGATGTTTACAATTATACCCGAATGTTATATCCCTTAAGACTATCAGATTATTGGGTGCCATCCTTAGAATATAACAATTAAGAGATTGCCAAAGGTCAATAGAATTACTACCCAGCAGTCAGATGAGGAGAACTTGAAATGTTCCAATCGCCAGAATCTTCCATTGAATCCTCTGCTGACCATTGCCCGATAGAGGTTATCCGCTCGATTATAACTTTTTACAAGCAGACCACCAACAATATAGGCGACCGTCCGATATGTGTGTAGGGAGCTTCTGAATCTAAACCCCCTTGCCTTTATTGCCCGCATAATCCTTTCATATTCGTCATATAAAACCCAGATATAGCGATAGAGGAGAAAGAAGATAAACACAAATTTTTCAGGAATTTTTAGATGGAGAAGGCCGTGCACAATATTAAGGATACTTGATGTTGCAAGAAGGCCAGTAAGTATTAACATTATTCCATTCGCCTTGATGGTCAAAAGGAGTGTAAAGAGAACCCCTTCATAACTAAGTCTTAGATTCCATATCCTTAATACCGGTTCCTTAGAATAGCTAAAGGGCAGGATTATCCACAAAAGTAAAAGAAACTCGTCAATAACAAGCAAGCGTCTGATTAACTCGCGTATCTTTATTTTCGCAAAGGATACAAGCGAAGCCCCGATTAAGAATCCCATCAATGCAGGAACCAGTTCCTTTTGCAGGGCAATGACCAAAGAAAATAAAAAGGCGTAAATAATCTTTATACGCGGGTCAATCCTGTGGATCACGGAATTGCCTCTTAGGTATTCGTTAAACATTCCTTTTTCTCTTCATAAAAAATGCAACAATACCGATGATACCGATGATATAACCTATTCCACCAATCACCTCATTAAAACCTATCCTTTCTCTTTTCTCTTCGGCAATCATTCTTATAAGCGGATGAATCTTTGCTTCAACCGCCTCTTCCACTATTCTCTTTAATAATGTTGTATCAACGGCAAGAGTTTCTGCCCTAGGAACTTCTTTATGACCTTCTTTTTTCAGTTTTGGGGCAATCTTCTCTTTTATCTCCGGCAATTCATCGGCACCAATTATTGTCTCGGCCCGATGTCCCATACCACCAAGAACGACTATCTTCAAGTCATCTTTTTTTGGAATAACAAAAGAAAATTCACCGAGCGAATCGGTTTTGCCGGTGAGTAATTTATTCCCATTTTTGTCATAGACCTCAATCAGGCCGCCTTTTACCTTTGAGCCATCGCTGGCATAGGATTGGGTGTATATCCTATTTCCTCCTACTGTAGCAAAGATATTGATTCTGTGTCCCCAGAGTAAATATGGGGAAATGGTTAACCATAAAATTATAATTTTATCCTGCCAGGTAGACATTCAAATCTCCTTTCAATGGAGAAGGAGGGTGAGGGTCCCTTTTTAGATTCCTTCAAGCAACTCGGGCCTCACCTTTTTCAAAAATAGAATCACAAATCCAGTAAGAATCCCTTCAACAACCATCACTGGAATATGAACGATTATAATCATCTTTGCGGTAGGAATGAAGACATCTCCACTTAGAGTAAGCGCAATTGCCACAAGTATTCCCGCAGTAAGGACACTTATAGAACCAATAAGAAAACCAGCGGTGAAGTTCCAAAAGTTATTTGAGACCTTTGTCAACCCTTTGAAGAGCAAGAAGCAGAGTATCGCGGGAGTAGCCATAGTAGTTGTATTCACCCCGAGCGTGGTAAGCCCACCGAACTGGAACAATATTGCCTGTAAAAAGAGCGCAAGGAGTAGTGCCGGAAAAGAAGCCCAGCCCAGAATTATTCCCGTAAGGCCATTAAGAATCAGATGGGCACTGGTCGGACCGAACGGGATATGAATAAGGGAAGCGACAAAGAATGCCGAAGAGAGAACTGCGACCCTGGGCATATCTTGGTATTCAATCTTTTTTAAACCTACTACCGTCCCTGCGGCTGCCACACAGGCGCTCCCGATCAGGACCGGTGAGCTGAGAACACCCTCGGCGATATGCATCAGTCACCCCTCTCACCTCATCTCTTCAACATAAACCCACATCACTGCTCCAATCTCCACTGGATATTCTCTTTTGTCCTCTTTGTTAAGCAATTTCGTCTCCCTCTCACTCAATGCAGCAAATCCCCACCAGCCGGGCTTAGGCATTGCATAGACGAATACGCCATTGGCATCGGTTTTTATTACCTGGGTAATATAAGGTTCCTTTGGAGCAGTATATTTCTTATCTATATTGTAGTATTCAATCTCAACGTCAGTAAAGGGCACAGGTTTGCCATTAACCTTAACAAGACCGCAGAAGAGATTCCCGGCATATAATCCATAAGGTCGTGTTAAAGGAATAATCTCTGCCTCAAGACCAATTTCTGCATCCCAGCCCT
>CBFGJQ010000061.1:4974-5316 GCA_965649095.1 Caldifarciminota bacterium
GCAGACCGAAACCATTGACAATGGTCTTTGTATAATGGACAATAAACTTCTCTTCTGCTGGTTCCCAGTATGGCGCTGGCTCAACATAAAAGACATAATCACCGGGCTGTTTTAACTTATACCCGGCCTCCCAGGCCAAAGAGCCATTAACCTTCTTCTTTATGAGTGATGGTAGAAGGTCTTCCTTCTTTTCGCCATTTATCATCACCCCGAACTGAACGGGTCTTTCCATATCCATATATGTCTGCTCAAAAGGATGGCAGAAGATGAGTTCTAAATTTATTGTGCCGAAATCCCTGTCTTCTACGATATTAGTACTGGGCAAAACCATCTGGAAATGTC
>CBFGJQ010000062.1:0-5265 GCA_965649095.1 Caldifarciminota bacterium
TCACTTGCGGTGAATATGCCGATAATGATTATTAAAAGAAATGGCAACAATATTTCAAGCATAAAAAGTCAAATTTCCGGGGAGGAGTCTTTTATAATTTCGCCAAAGAGCGACCTTAGAATATCATCCAAGGTTATTATACCAGCAAATTTATTCTGTCCATCTATGACTACCCCAAAATGAACGCCCCGGCGGCGAAATTCCACAAGCAAATCATCAATGAATTTAGACTCAACTACAAAGTAGGGATTACGCATCAATTTTGAAGCCGGCGTAGTTTCAGCAACCGATGGATTTAGGAAAAAGTCTTTGGCATAAAGGACGCCCTGCACACTGCCCTTTTCATCACGGACACACAATCGTGAGTGCCGGGTTTTTTGAATTATCTGGCGGGCTTCATTTAATGGCGTCTCAGTTCTGATTGCGATTACCCTTTCCTTTGGAATCATAATATCTTTTACCCTTGTCTTTCCGAATTTGAGTATCTGCAATGCCATATACTCTTCATTCTTATCAAGGATGCCGGACCTTTCTGCTTCCCTGAGCATAAACCTTATCTCATCTTCTGACACTAAAGTAACTTTTTTTCTCTTTGTTATACGATTGATTATTTTCTCAGCGACCGCGGCAATAGGCATAAATACTCGGCAGGTTATTTCAATAATCTTGCCCAGGCGTAAGGCAAAGAATTCTGAATTGGAATAGGCAATGACCTTGGGGGTAATCTCACCAATAATGAGCAAAATTGTGGTCATTATTATAATTTCGGTTATGAATGCCCAGGTCTTGCTCAGCTGATATGCGGTGACTAAATTTGTAAGAATGAGCGCACCGACTGCGGCGGCACCGATATTGACAAGGTTGTTGGCGAGGAGGATGGAAATCAGGGTCTTTTCCGGACTACCGCGTAATTTGGAAAGGGTGGGGGCACCTCTCTTTCCTTCAAAGACAATTGCCCTCAGGCGAAAGCGTGACAATGAGAAGATTGCTGCCTCCATTCCTGAGAAGAAGGCACTGCCAGACATTAAAATAAAAAAGAGAAATATTAGCATAATCTTTCATTTTTTAAGTATTGGAGGCAGCTTCTTTCCATTAATCTCTCCGCACGGGGATTTTTGTGGTCATAACCGCAGATGTGGAGTAGACCGTGGGCAAGAAAGAATAAAAGTTCTTGTTTATCCTTTGCCCTTTGTGGTGAGATGTAAATTTCAGCAATGTTATTAAGATTGAAGGAGATGACATTCGTTGGTCTATTTTTTTTTAAGAATCTTTTATTTAAATCTTTTAATAGTCTATTGTCAGCGAAGATTACATTGATCTCTTTTATATTGCATTCTTCACCGCGAAGGATTTTATAAACCAGATTCTTTATAATTTTTTCTTTGACTGAAAACTTTTTATTTAACCTGAATATGTTTATCCGAATCGGGTTTTTAATCTTTGTTAGATTTTGCCCCTTTATCTTCGTCTTCATATTCTAAGCGGGGGTGAAAGATACCCGTAAGGATTGGGAGAAAGGAAATTTTTATCTGTTCAAGGTCATAGCGGTTGAGCGGACATTCATCAAGCTGGCCGTCACTGAATCTCTTATCAAAGTTGTCCTTTAAGATCTTTTGTAATTTGGTGACCGTAATATTCTTCTCGGCACGGGCAGTTGCCTCCACACTGTCGGCAAGCATTACCAGCGCGGACTCTTTTGTCTTGGGTTTTGGTCCCGGATAGCTAAAGGCATCTTCACTTATCCCTTCCGTAGAATTTAGTGCCTTTCGGTAGAAGGTTTCAATTCTGGATGTGCCGTGATGTTCGGCAATAATAGATACCAACTTCTTCGGCAATTTCATCTTCTTTGCTATCTCAACACCATCCTTGACATGGGATATAATAACCAATGCACTCACCCTTGGTTTTAAGTGGTCATGGGGATTCTTCTGACCAATCTGATTTTCAATAAAGTATTCAGGTTTTTTTAATTTACCAATGTCATGATAATAGGCACCCACTCTTGCCAGGATTGGGTCCGCACCGATGGCGGTTGCTCCGGCTTCAGCGAGATTCCCAACAACTACTGAGTGGTGGTATGTTCCAGGGGCATTGATTGCCATCTCCTTGAATATCGGAAGATTCAGATTACCAAGTTCCAGAAGGGTTAAGTCGGTGGTAAAATCAAATAGTTTTTCAAGGAGGGGAAGCAAAGAGGCAACAGCAACACCACTGAGGATTCCATTTAGAAAACCCTCCCCTAAGTTGACAGACATTATCCTCTCTTTCCATAGATAGGTCTCAATAAATATTATTGCCATAATATTCGCCACGGCAATATAAAACATTGGTCGGTAGAGGGAGAGCCGCGTTTTGAGCGTTTGACTTGAAAATAGAGCCGCAATTCCACCAACAAGGAGATAAAGGGATAGACCAATTGAATTGAATAGGATACCGGGGAGGATTGCAAAGATAAAAGTAAAGACAAAGGCCACGAAAAAGTTAAAATACAAAAGAAAGAGGATTGTAAAGAGAGAAATTGGTAAAAGATAAAAAAGGCGGGTTTCATAGGTTAGTTTTAAAATGATGGTATAGGCAACTGTTAATACGAAGATATAGTTGAGATTGCGCGTCTGGAAGAGATTTAAATTATTTGTCCGATTAAAATATACTAAAAAAAGGATAATTGAAATATAAAAGATATTCTGCAAGATTATTGACTTTAAGAATTCAAATTTCCCACCAATCTTATAGGTATCTTCTAAGGCAGAGATCTTCTCCAGTGCCTCCTTGCTTACCCGTTTATGTTTTTCAACGATGATCTCTCCCTTTAGGACCATTCCTTTTGTTCTTGGTATATTTGAGAATACCTCATCGATTCTCTCTTGGGTTTTCTGTTCGTCATAGATTACATTGGGTAAGATAAAGATATTCAATGCCCGGTGTAGTTCCACAGGTATTGTTGTTTTTAAGAGGCTTTCCGCCTCGGGGGCGGAAAGGAGTCCTTCATTTGATTCAATCATCTCTTTTTCCCCGCTCAAGATTGTGATTATTTTTTTGGTTTCCTCTTTTCTATCAATGATTCCTTTGCGGTACAAGTCCTGAAGTTTCTGGGCAATTCTTTTTAATAATCTATTATAATCATACCTTAAAAGGAATTCTAAAGAACTGGCTGGTATGGCATATTCCCTTTGAATGTAATAGACGATAGAATCATTAGGTTTATTCCTTTTTAGAGAATCAATCAACGAAATCAGGTTTGAAATCATTATGCCTACCTTCTGGGGAACTGTATTGGCAAGGATGTAAACCGGCGGAATCCTTCGGGCAATTTCACCGCGTTCTCTCTGCAATTCTGTTTCACTCTTTGGAATGGGAAAGTCATAAGGGGCGATGATGTCAAAATTGGCGATTTCTCCTTCCTTGATTTTGTATTTTTTTTGACTTATTGGCGGTTGGAATAGTAGATTCAATACTACAATTGTGCCGAAAAGAATTAGATATTTATGACGAATTTTTGGTTTCATAAGCCCTGATTATTTCTTGAACAATTCGGTGTCTTACCACATCCTGTTCCGTGAGATAAATAAACTCAATGCCTTTTATATTCTTCAATAGATGCTGAATTTCAATGAGTCCGGAAAGGAGATTTGAGGGCAGGTCAATCTGAGTAATGTCACCAGTGACCACTACCTTTGAACGCCACCCCATTCGGGTCAAGAACATCTTCATCTGCATACTTGTTGTATTCTGTGCCTCATCAAGGATAATAAAGGCATCATTCAGGGTTCTGCCTCTCATATATGCCAGGGGGGCGACTTCAATGACCTTCATATCAAGATATTTTCTTATTCTATCAAAGGGCAGGAAGTCATTCAGGGCGTCATAGAGTGGTCTTAAATAGGGGTCAACCTTCTCCTCAATTGCTCCCGGGAGATAACCCAGCGATTCACCCGCCTCAACGGCCGGACGGGTGAGGATTATCCTCTCAACTCTTTTCTCCATAAGATAAGAGACTGCCTTTGCCACGCCGAGATAGGTCTTGCCGGTTCCGGCTGGACCGATACTCACAACAATATCATAGTCATCAATTGCCTTTATGTAATTTGCTTGCCCCGGGCTTTTTGCCTTTATTAGACGCTTGGGGGTAGCAATTGAATCTTTCTCAATCTCAACCATTCCGGTCGGTGCCTCATAATTGATTGACCTACCCGCTGCAGCATCTTTAATTATGTTCTGAATAAATAATTTTGCATTCTTTATCTGGGCTTCATTTCCCTTTAGATAGATTTTATCATCCCTCATTACTGCCATTATACCGAATTTCTCTCTTATCTTTTTGAGCAATTCATCCTGAAGACCAAGGAGTAAAGAGGGATCAACCCCCCCGATAGATATGGATGACTTCATCCCTTTTATTAGGGTAGAAATAGCAGGTAGAAGGAATAATATTCATAATCCTCCCACCTGCTATTGGTTTTATTCCTGCGGTATAACAAAGACCTGCTTGGGATAGATTAGGTCCGGGTCTTTTATCTTGTCCTTGTTTGCCTCAAAGATTTCAGGCCATCTCTTGGCATCAGAATATATGGAGAGATATGAGGCAATGAGCCAGAGGCAATCTCCGGGCAGGACGGTATAGTTGTCAAGGGTGGGGATGAGCAATACCCAGTTTGGGTATATGAGATTTGGATTCTTTATCTTGTCTTTATTCGCCTCATAAATCATTGGCCATTTCTTGCCATCGGCATATACATTGCGCATGCTGGCAATCTTGGAAAGCCAGTCTCCCTCAACAACTTTATACCGACCGTACTGGCAGCCTCGCCAGGTCTCCTTAAGTTCGGCAAGTTTTGCCTCCAATTGTCCTTTCTGGGCCTTGAGTCCTTCTATTTCCGATTTTAATGCCTCAATCTCTGACTGGAGTTGGGCAATCCTTGATTCGGCCTGGGTTAATTGTGCCTTCACATTGGCAAGTTCTGCCTGAGCCTGTTCCTCGGTTAATTTCTCCTGCGCGACGCCGACAATCGGTAAGAAGAGAAAGAATGCAAATGGAAGTATTATTACCCTTTTCATCTTTGCCTCCTTATCTCTTTTTGCAACGAGTCTCTATCTTATTCTGTAGTTTCTGTATCTCGTCGTTCAGTTCCGAAATTTCCTGATTCAATTGTGCCTTTTGTTGCTCTAACTGTGCCTTCTCTGACTCAAGTTCACTTATCTTTGCCTCTGCTGCCTGTAGCGCCGCCCTTGCCTCGTTAAGTGCATCCAGTGTCTCCTTCTTTGCCC
>CBFGJQ010000063.1:0-5257 GCA_965649095.1 Caldifarciminota bacterium
ATATCATCGTAATTATCCACAAATAATACTACATGAGGCACTCCGAGTCGTAACGAATGAAGCTTATATTTCTCACGACCGTGGCTGATTGTTAAATTCAATTTTATTTCAGTGGGTGGTGCTACTTCAATACTTATCCTTTCGCCCTGATGAAAGAAACCAACCGGTCCGGCAGGCGTTAAAAATTTTCCTTTGGCATTTACAACTCCTAAGCGATAGGCAAAACCAACAAGACAGCGTGCACCATTCAGACATAGTCCCGCCTCTGAGCCATCCTGATTGAAGTAGCGCATACTGAATGGATAACCCTTCATCTCCTCCATTACGATTAAGCCATCACCACCGATTCCAAAATGGCGGTCCAGCATCTTCTTTATCCTCTCTTTTAATCCCTCCCCTTGA
Organism: Caldifarciminota bacterium; assembly: GCA_965649095.1. Lineage (GTDB taxonomy): Bacteria > Hydrothermota > Tepidihabitantia > SM23-42 > JAOAFX01 > JBDRWI01. Next base: position 403 of record CBFGJQ010000063.1, read on the forward strand.
AGAACTTCATTAAATATCCCCTCCCGGTTATCAACCAACACAAAATCGTTTCCGGTTGCCTCCATTTTCGTAAAAAAGATAGGTTTCATTTAAGACTCCTTTGTGAAGATTTAATCCCAGCGACTCAATCCCAACAATTCAAACCTTCCAAACTTTAACAGATAACTCTTTGTAAGAATCTCCGCTTCGCATTCTAATGCGATGAGCGGTCCGTCCTGTGCGGTCAATCTGAAACTATTCTCTTTCAACGAATATGTGAACGGGTTAAAGAGCCTTCCTTCTTTATTGCACTTGAGTAGAATTACATCATTGCCACAAAGGGAAGTAATGTATAAAAAGGATATCTCTTTATGTCTGGTTGGACTCAAAATATCAGCCTGAAAAGAGAACGGTTGAATTGATTTGCCTCTTTTATTCAGTCCAAATTCTTTTGTCCATAGTGTATCACCGTCTCGATTGTATTTTATCACAAGAAGGTCAGATAGATTCTCGCCTTTTTCCGTGGTGCCGGCGATATAGACATTCAGCGAATCATCGATTAAAATCCCAAGTGGAACATCGTTAAGGTGTGTAATTCCATCATATCTTTTTACCCAGCGCAGGCTATCATATCTATCATAGCCAATGGTTATCCAGTCAAATTGGGAGTTTATACCCTGGGTAATACCGGTTAAGTAAAGATTTCCCATCTTATCCATTTTGAAATCGCAGAGGCCAATCTCATCTTCGGGAGTTATACATTCAACCATATCCCTGAACCTGCCCAGTGAATCAAACCGAACATAAAAGAAATTACTCCTCTCCTTCCCAAGACCGGCTATGAGTATTTCTTTAGAGCCGGTAAGCAAAAATTTAAGGTTATCATTGCCAGCCAGCATCCCACTATGGATTTCACAGTTAGATTCCTGAACCTCTCCTTCCCAAAGCACACTGCCCAGGCTGTCATATTTAATTAAAATGAGTTTTCTATTCTCTTCAAGATCAACTGTCCTTATAAGTTGATAGATTGCATACCCATCTTTCAGGCTAAATTCCGTTGCCCTAAATACCCAGACACCTTCGCTAAACTTATTCCCTCTGTTCTTGTATATTTTGAACCAACCCATTTTCCCCGTCTCGTCATATTGGGCAATTATTGCGGACCTTTTACCGTTAAGCTGAAAATAACCAGTGATATAAAAATCTTTGAAGTAGCAAACATTACTAATGTGGTAATCCCCCGGACCGGCCGGGGCAAATTCAAAAAACCATTTGACCATCAAGTCACCGCAACCAATGATCAGGAGGCATAAAAGGGTAAGTAACTTTATCCTCATCATCTTTAATTATAATCCTGATTTCATTAAAGTCAAGTCCAATGAACTGAGGAAATCCATCCCAAAATAGACCTGCGGTAAAATTCGCCTATATATTCCTGCTTGAAAAAAGGAATTCAATAGGGTCTTATTATCCATTTGAATCTTAAGAACTTTGGACCAATCGCACAATTTTAGACACGAAAATAACACCTCATTTAATCTTTTCTAACTCAAACTCTCCGACTGTTGAAAACTCCTCGCCACTAAAGAGGTCTCTATTTCTGGCAACAACAATATATCTCCCCGGGGGTAAATCCATAGGATGGTATTTAGAGGCAATGTATGCAATATCACCCTCACTGCTTTCGGTCTGGGATAGGATATCTACAATCTCCTTGTGGAGTTGCTCTTTATTGTAGATTTCATAATCAATCTTAAGGAAATGCATTCCATCTTTAGTCGTCAGGTTATAAACCTCGTGATAGAAGTAAAATGGCATTGAGACGGGCTGTCTAAAGATAACCATAGGAATTACCCGCCCCACTGATTTATAAAATTTTTCGTCGGTTAGTGACCCATCAATCAATCGGGCAAAGACAAGGTCGCTTATCTTCTTTGCATCATCCTTATAATCCAAAAGGTTAACCTTGAACTCACTCTTTCCCTTTCTTCTCTTTGCCAGATTGATATATTCTATCTCCACGCGATACTCACCGGGCATAAGCCAGAAATTTATCTCGTCGTAGTAGTCCCCTCCTCCCTCACCGGCCAGGAAAAGCACATTATTCTTCTCTTCAACCAGGCTATCCTGCTTATTGTAGATTTTAATAGAACGGTAAAGATGGGAATCTGAGGAATTTTCAACCTTAACCAGCGAGTAGACTTCAAGCCTTACTAAATTCCTTCGCTGCCTGAATCTACCTGTTGAGACATTAAACTTCAGGTCTTCAGATAGGGATGTATCAATAATTACTGAACCTGTGTCATCCTTCAAAAATGGTATTTCCACTTTATCTCCAAATTCACTCTGGGCAATTATGCGGTAGGCACGGCCCAGTCTCAAAAGGTCAAATTCCATTCCCTCTCTCTTATATGTCCATATCTCTGCCGGCTTTACATATTCTCTACTTGCAATTCCAACTTTTCTCTCCGGTGTTATCACATACCGCCATGTCGGATTTCCATATTTTACATAGAGCAAAACACGCTCGTCAGAAAGGGGTGCATAACGGGCAAATTCCCTGTAGGCATACTCGCACCTCTTTTCAAACTCCTCCCTCTCCCCATCCCTTCCCTGCCAGTATTCCTCATAGAAATACTTCCTTTCGGTTGGTGAGGGGAGATTGAGGTATTTTTCAGCGGCAACTGAATCAATTGCCTTTAATCCTAAATATAGTTTACGCTCCTTCTCTAAGAGGCGATAATATCGGGATGCGAGGATATTTATTGCACAGGTAATGAGAAAAAATATAAAAAGGGGTGCGTATCTTTTGTAATGGATAGCAAAAGAATCCCTTTTCAATCGCATCTGTACAAGTACTTCCATAATTCCTTCCGGTCTTTTAAATTTTCCTGAAACTCTTGGGCACCAATCTTCGCCATACCCATAAGTTCATATACACCATCGCCATCGGTATCTCTAAATAAGACCTCAAGACCTTCTCGCTCATAAATCCACAACTCCTGTTCAATACCATACTTTTTTATCTCATCCGGTGGCCCTTTTAGTATATAAAACTTCCCCTGTGGCGTATCCCGTCCCTTTAAATTGGAAACAGAAAAGAGCAAATCTGCCTCTAAGAGTCTTCTTTCAAAATCTTTATAATTTCTCTTTGCCCAGAATTTCTTAAGATACTTTACCTGCTCATTGTAATCCATATTGCAAAACTTTTTATATTCTTTGTCAGCCACAAGATACTTTATCTCCCAGGCGAACCTCTCATTGGTAATATCAGGCAATAATTCCTTTACCTTAAAAGGGCACTCCCTTCTTACTGTCATATTTAATGCGGGTTCAAATACCTCCACCGATAAGAGGTAATCCCCAGAACTTAAAGCACTAAGGACAATTGAGTGCGTGTCATACTGGCTATAATCAAACTTTGGGCGCTGAAAAAATTTTTCATAAACTTTCTGAAAAAGGCTGTCTCTGATTTGATAATGGATTTTATAAAACAGACTATCAGGCACAAGACCATAGACCTCAATGTATGAAAAAATGGTATCATAGTTAGAAAATTGCGGAAGCAAAAAGGGGGTAAACTTAATGCCGCGCCGGCTGAAGGATTCACCTTCAATTTTCTTCAGACCCAGCATAACATCGCTTGCATAAAATGTCGCAGTGTCGATTAATGCCGCAAAGTCTCCGCTTACAATCTCCCGCTCCATTGCGGTAGAGATTACCAATTGATAAGAGAAACTATCCGGATATAGCCAGAGTGGAAAGTATTCATATACACAATCACCAGCATCGTGAACTATGACTTTATTCCCTTCCCTGATTGTTGATTCCTTCTCTCTTTTACTGGTTATTTCAAGTCGGTAAGAAAATTCCCTGAGAAATGAATTTGATTCCGTCAATGGAACAATATCTTTGAGTGGTATTTGATACCAGAGTTCAACATACCCTTCTTCAAAACGGTAGATGCGAGTATTCACCTGTAAATTGACAACTATAAAAAGGATAGCCAGAAGCATATCAGATTATAAAGAAATTTTATTACAGGTCAAGAGAGCGGTTTAAAGCAAAAATAGTCTTATTTTACATCTTAACATTTGATAATTTTAGAATTTTAAAATCTTGAACTCCTAAATGAAGTAGAGGCTCGATTTTCTCCTCCAAAAATTTAAAAGTTTATGCCTGTCCTTATGTTCCCTTTGTTCTTCTCTGAAAGGTAAAAAATATAGACTAATCTTTCCCTTTTGCACTTTGAGAATTGTCAAAGTGCCAAAGGGACAACACAACAGGAAATCAAATTATCAGCAGAAATTTACTTCATTCGTTCATTCGGCAATTCGGCAATTGCCGAATGGGCAAATTGATAAATTCTATCGAAAAAAGGCTCTTAACCATTTAGTGTGGTAGAAGGTAGAGCCTGAGACCTTTCAATCCACACCCGCCAAAAGGCTGACGGATTATTCCGCGGTGCCCCTTGTCCGATAAACTTTAATCTCTTTTTTCGTCCAGGTTCTCAAACCTCTCTAAAATCTTCATCATCCCCTTTCAGATTTGAGAACAGGCACCTAACAGAAGATTTGTAACCACTTAGTTTTTCCCAAAACATTAACATTTACTTCCCCTCCCTTGAGGGGAGGGGATAAAGGGGAGGGTGATTTAATGAATTTTTGTTTATTCCCCTCACCCTTACCCTCTCCCACAAGGGGAGAGGGGTATTTTTGGGGAAAAACTTACCAGTCCTGAACTTGTTTCAGGATTTCAAAGAACAATCTTTCTAATTTTATCCATAAATTGGCAATTGGCAAGGGTTCAGTTTGAGGTTGCTGAAAAAGTCCTTTATTTGTGCTTCTGGTTCATTAATTCAAGATGTCATTCCGAA
>CBFGJQ010000064.1:0-5232 GCA_965649095.1 Caldifarciminota bacterium
TTCCGAAACAAGTTCGGAATGACATCTTGAATTAATGAACCAGAAGCACAAATAAAGGACTTTTTCAGCAACCTCAATATTCTGGATTGACAAATCAATAAAATTGGATAGAATTAGACTCAAAGCGGGGCCGTAGCCCAGTTGGGAGAGCGCTTGACTGGCAGTCAAGAGGTCACGGGTTCAAGTCCCGTCGGCTCCAATGAAGAAAAGGGAGTCAAAGATGAGGGATATTTTGTGGCTATCACTTTTGGCTATAATTATTTTGGGATGCGTGGCAAGTCAACCGGTTAAACCAGTGGCGACCGAGACGAGTGCCGACAATAGACTAAAGGCCGAGGAGGAGTATTCTATCGGTTTTGAATATCTGAAACAGGGTAAGTATGATGATGCTATAATCCATTTTAATGAATCAGCAAGATTGTGGCCCAATTTTTACGGCGCATATATTGCCCTTGCCCAGTGCTACCGGGGCAAGCGGGATTTGGTAATGGCCGAATCACTCTATTATCAGGCAAAGAGAATAGACCCCAAGGATACAAGGGCTTACGAAGGACTCGCTGCCCTATACACCGAACAGAAAAGGTATGGTGAGGCAATGAGTGAATACCAGACGGGATTGATGATTGATTCTACCAATGTCAATCTCTTAAATGGCCTTGCCTTTGTCTATAGCAAGACCAAAGACTATGACAGGGCATTGTCACTCTATTCAAAGAGTCTACGCTATGAACCAGAGAATCTATCAACGATCAAGGCAATAGCCAATATTTATGTAGAGAGGGGAGAGCCAGAAAAGGCGATCACTTATCTTGAGACACTCAAAGCGAAGAGGCCCGAGGCAATTGATGTTCGGGAACTTCTGGCAAAGACTTATCTTGATTTGAAATATTATGACAAGGCAATTGCTGAATACTCTTTTTTAATTTCCAAAAAGCCGGATTTTTATTTCTATCACCTACAACTGGGTTTGATTTATACCCGGCAGAAGAAATATCAGAATGCTGAAAAAGAGTATCTGGAGGCAGGGAGGCTTGCCCCAGGCGACCCGCTTCCCATCCTCTATCTTGCCGATTTACAGATTACCCGCGGCACCTTGGATAAGGCAGAAAATACGATAAGGGAGGCGATGAAGATTTCTCCGGATAATAGTTATGCCTATGTGCTTTTAGGTGATATTTATGAGCGCAGGGGATTTCAGGCAAAGACCGCCTGGGATAAAAAGAAGGGGAGGTCAAACATTCAGCTGGCAAAGACTGCCCGAAATTACCTGAACCAGGCTATTGGTTACTATTCAAAGGCTCGTAATAGCGATGATTTTTCTTCCTATGCTGCAAACGAAATTGAACGGTGCAATAACTACATCAAGCAACTGAATGAAGATATCTGGTTCTATGAAGGGGGTAAGAAATGAACTCCCGGGGAATATCCGGTTTCGGCGTTATTTTTCTCATCATCGTCCTTTTGGTTATTGGCTATGTTGGTTATCAGATTTTTCGCATTCAATTTACCTGTTCTGCCGTAAGGTCAAAGGTTGAAGAGGCGGTTAAATTGGGACCGATCAGGACTGACGCCGAGATTACCAATGAGCTATTAAAAAATTTTGAAGAGATGAATGTCCATCTTGACCCCGCCTATGATACAATTTACATTGACCGTAGCATTCCCGACTCTTTTCGCATTTATGTTGCTTATAACGACTCTTCAAATATCTTTGGCTATATTTACCGACGCCATCTTATTATAGATGTAATAATGCCAATCCGGGCCGGGTTATGATATTCCATAAACCGGTATTGTTGCTCAACCAAAATTATGAACCATTAACGGTGCTGAAATTAAAAAGGGCAATTACATTGATCTTTTTAGGTAAAGTGGACTTGATTGAAAATGATGATAAGAATGTAATTCATTCAATGAGTTTGAATCTCCCGATGCCATCAGTTTTGAGATTGAAATACTATGTGCAGATAAAGAGAAGGGATATTCCTTTAACCAAAAAGAATGTCATAAAAAGGGATAATCATACCTGTCAATATTGTGGTAAGAAGACCGGGGTTATGACCACCGACCACATCATTCCAAGGGCCCTGGGTGGTGATGAAACCTGGGAAAATTTAGTTTGTGCCTGTCTTGAATGTAATAATCGTAAGGGGAATAGAACCCTGCCGGCCGCCGGTATGAAATTGTTGAAGAAACCCAAAAAACCGAATTACTTCACCTTTGTTCTGCGTGAGATTGGCACCCCGGATGACCGATGGCGGCCATATCTCTTCCAATCTTAATATTACATTGGAACTTGAAAAAATTCCGTTCAATATTATGCCAATTTTTTTATCTTTTTTATTCAATAATATGCTGCTTCAGTCATTTACCATATCGGTTAGTGGCAACCATTACTACTCAGCGGCATACCTAACTGGCAAAGAAAAGAGATTTAAAGACCTCAAACAAGTGGAAGGGCTTATAAAAAAAATTCTTGAATACTACAATAATGCCGGCTTTGCCTTCTGCCGTATTCAGCCCGAAGTGATTTATGAAGATAGCACAAGCGGCCATGTCATATTGAGAATTACTGAAGGGGAGCGGATTATTATCAGCGATTATATCTTCCGGATAAAGGGTAGGACCGATATTTCACAACTACGCCGATTCCTGCGCCTGAAATTGGCGGATTACTTCTCATTAAAAGAACTGAAGAGAGTGAGAGAGAGAATAAAAAAGAGTGGCCTCTTCAGTGCTGAAAGAGAAGAGATTATAAAAAAAGATGGACTGCATTACATCTTTTTTGATTTAAGGGAGGAAAAAACCGATTTTATCGCAGGCGCCGGTTCACTTGCTCAGAATCGAGCAAACTTTGCAATCAGTCTCTTTTCGATTAATTTCTTCGGCACACTGCGTCAGTTAAGGTTTGATTTTGAGTCAAATTTTACCCTAGAAAACAGAAATGCACAAAGGAGGTATTTTTTGATTGCATTTACTGAGCCGGTCATTATTGCCCCAGTAGTATTCAAGACAAATCTCCTTCTGAATACAAGGGACACTTCCCGCTTGTCCTTTATTGAAGGCCGTCTTGTCTCACCAATCACTGAACATCTTAATCTTTCCCTCTATTCAGGAATAGAGATGGTTTCATATCTTTCTCAAGTTAATCCTAAAGGTTCTCCAAGCACCCTATTGGGATTAGGGCTTGAGTTTAACTATGAATTTCCAGGGCTATTTACCAATCAAAGGTTAGATTTTGACTATCTCATCCGCAATAATGAAAGATACCGGCTTAAATATGATGGGGAATTTGTTTTCTTCGCTATTTCTTTAAGACCCCACTACTGGTGGGTAAAGACCAAATCTTTTTGGGATTTTGACTTTTATCACCTCGGTGGGGCACGAACCCTGAGGGGATACCGGGAGGAGGAATTTACGGTCAGTGATTTTATCCTCTTAAATGTTGAATACAAAAAACTTCCCCTCTATCCGATTTTTGATATTGCATTTGTTGATAATAATCTATTATATTCTTATGGTTTGGGAATTGAGGCAGGGTCGAATCTTGGCTCAGCATCGTTAATATTTGCCTGGCCAAGAGATGGAAATTTTGGCGATGGGAAGGTTCACTTTATATTAAAAAAGGGATTTTAGGTTTTATAAGGGGGTCTTATGTTTTTGTTAATTTTATTCTGTGCTACAATACCGCTTGATTCGCCCTTAATGATGCACCTTGAATATCTCCAGGTGCGCGGACTGATTGGAATTCCGATAATAAAGCCATATGAATTTGGTGATGTTATCCCCGAAGTCCAGAATCTACTTGTCAAAGGCGATTTGAATCAGATAGATGAAAAGATTATCTCATTGCTCGGACCATTCTCGGCCAAATCCTTTGATTTTTATACACTCTTTCATCTTTATGGAGATGCCTCGCCGGCCGGCGATTATTCAGGTAATATCGTATTTTCGTCATCGGGAAGGCTTGCGAATAGTATCTCATTCCATCAAGGGATAAGATTCAGATTTGGTTCCGTAACTGACAGCCTCGGTCCAAAACCATGGAAGGATTTTGCCCAGGGTTACTTAAACGAAGGGAACATAAGAATATCCAATGGGAGAATTGCCTTTGCGCTTGGGCGCAGAAATATGTTACTTGGACCGGCGGATGAACATAGTCTTTTATTATCCCCTGCCTCTGAAGGCTACGATGGTTATCTCTTTTTATACAATGGTAAATACTACGAATTTTATACTACATTCATAGTGCTTGATATTTTAAGGGAAAGGTTCATAGCAACCCATCGCCTTGGATTAAGATTGAATTCCTTTCGATTGGGATTTGCTGAGGCGATCCTGTGGGGAGGGCGTCTTGAGCCGGTCTATCTCAACTTCCTTCTGCCCTACTATCTCAGCCAGTGGGGGATAGACAGAAATGATAATATTATGTGGTGTATTGATGGGACGTTAAACTTTATGAATACCCAACTCTATGGAGAATTTCTAATTGATGACTATCAATACAGTGAACCACCACCGGGTTATGCGGAATATCCACACAAACTTGCCTTCCAGAGTGGCATCAAGACGATTATTGGGGGGGTATTCTATTTTAAACTCAACTATACCTTCGTTGATAAATGGGTCTATACCCATCAACTTCCCCAGAATATCTATGAAAGGGATAATATCCCCCTCGGCTTTCCTATGGGCAATGATGTTGATAAGATTTCAATCCTGGTGAAATTCTTTAATCTCAGTCTTCTCTTTCCTAAATTGAGATTTGAATTTTATAGAAAGGGGGAGGGCAGTATCTTCATTCCCTATGAGGTGGAAAGGGGACCGGCAAATCCAAAATTCCCCTCTGGGATTGTGGAGAGTTGTTTGACAATTACTCCGGGAATAGAATGTTTCTTTAACTCAAAGTGCTTTATTGGTATCGAGGTGGGAAAAAGATATTATACAAATTTTGCTCACAAGCCGGGTGATAAAAAGGATGCCACCCTCCTTAATCTGAGGCTTTTTATTTTAATGTAACCTGCTTGTTGACTTTTCTCCTTTTTTGATTATCATTTGATATGCTAATCATATCTCTCTTCAGTTTCTGGGCGGGCATTGAGACTGGTCTGAGCCAGCCGGTAATGGGTCTTGACATCAATCAACAGGGCGGGGTGGTCTGTGGAATCTATTATGGCAGGGATTTCAATATTAGTAGTATAAACCTCAGGTTTGCTGGTTCCTACTACAAAG
>CBFGJQ010000065.1:0-5216 GCA_965649095.1 Caldifarciminota bacterium
AGAGAGAAATAGACACACTGCGCAATTCTTTCTCTAATGCGGAAGATGCTATCCACAAGAACACAGATAATATTTCTAATTTGATTGAAATTTTTAAGACTCTAATTGAGGGATTAAAAGAGCTTGAAATGGGCATCTCGGCGGTATTAAAAAAATCCCGCGCATTGATGCCACTCGCTCTGAATACAGAAATCAAGGCATTCCATTCTAAGGAAGAAGGTAGAGGGCTGGCGGTTATTGCCCGCGAGGTTGGTCGCCTTGTGGATTTGTCCCGTAAGTCATTTCGGGAATTTGATGCCTGGCTAAAAGAGGTGAAAAGAATATCGGAGTCCGCAACCCTGGAGTTTGCCAAATCACAGCAGCTCTCTTCTTATTCATCCCGGCTCTATCTTAAGGCCCGGGATTCATTAATGACAATTGACGAATTGATTAAATCCCTTCCGAAGATGACCGGCGGTATTGAAGATGGTATCAAGATATTGTCTGCGCTCCAGACAACCATCTCCGAGAAGTTGAAGGGGATAAGCGAACAATTGATTGATTCTTTGAATATTGTGGATGAGATATCAAGGAGGAATACCGAAATCGGTGCCCTGGCAAAGGACCTGGGCGAACTTTATTGGACTGGAGGTCTATCCAATCCCTATATTTATAACCAATTCCTGCACCTGATAGATGAGAATATCAAGGTTTTAGGCAGAATTGAGGGTGGTTATCTTCCGATAATATTTTCCGAAGAGATATATGGGGAGACAGTTAAGATCTACCAGCGGGTTATGGGAATGAAGGATTTGATTGAGAATGCCAATGAACTGGGGGCAGAACTTATAAAGGAGATAGATAACTTAATCGGTCTCCAAAAAGAGATAGAAGGTTATTTTATAGATATGGAAGAGCTATTTAATAGACTAAAAGATATTGCCCGGGACCTTGCCAGAGAACTGGAGAGATTAGAGACTAATTCCTCAGATACAGCCAGGGTCTTTTCAAGGATCAAAGTCCTTTCCATATTTGCCCGACTTGAGGAGAGCAGGGGAAAGGAGTATCAATCTAACATCAGCCCGGTGGTCAGAGAATTTTCACAGTTATCGGTTGAGAGCGAAAGGTTATTAGGAGAGATTGCAGGTAAGATTGGTGAATTAAAGAAATCTCTTTGCTCATTGCCCATAGATAAAGGTAAAAAGGGGAGTTTTATTGCCTTCAAAAAACCGGATTGGACAAAGATCAAAATATTCTTTGATGACATCAATCGGGTATTGGAGGAAGAGACGGTCTCCATCCAGGGGTGTAAGGGGCTGGCCGAAGAACTCAATCGCAACCGGGGCTATCTTGGAAATCTATGGAGTCGTTATGATGAGACGATGAGAAGGCTCTTAAGTTACCGAAAGGAACTCAAATCCCTTTCTGAAGAAATACCCAAACCCGCCTTTGTGGTTAAGAAGAAGGATGTTTTAACAACCCATCTCTCATCAGACCCCATCACCCTGAGGGGTGATTTGAAGACCGATGCCAATTCCCATCAGGTAATTATAAACTCCTCAATCGGTCTTTTTCAGTTCGGTAGAGATGCTGATGTTACTGCCGGGTTATGTGAGAACTACGAGGTGTCAAGGAGTGGAACTGAATACACCTTCCGTATCAGGGAGGGTCTAAAATATGCGGATGGCACCAGATTAAAGATTGAAGATATTAAAGAGGGGATAATCAGGGCGCTGAAGGGTCCCAACTTTAACTTCCTTGAGATGATAACCGGGGCCCGAGACTACCTCCAGAGCGGAGATATAAAGGTATTGGGTGTTAAGGTATTGGATGAGCGAACCCTTAAGATAATAACTGAATATCCATTTTTGCCGCTCCTTGCTAACCTTGCCACGAATGTAGCAGACCCCTACCTTGATGCTGATTACCCAATTGGTGCCGGTCCTTTCCGGGTTGTCTTATGGGAGAAGGGGAGGAGACTCTTGCTGGTCGCAAATGATTTCTATTTTGAAGGGCGCCCGGCTATTGACGAACTACAATTTTTGATTATAAATGATGACGAGTATTGTTATGAATTATTCAAGAAAGGTATTCTATCAGTATATCGGCCCGGAGAAAAGATGTTAAGAAGAATAAAGGCTGAGACACCCGAATTGTTATACTCAATTCCAGAACTTTCGGTTCAATTTATTGCCATTCACTGTCAGAAGTTCCCCTTTTCCAATAGACTTGTGCGTCAGGCGATAGGCTGTGCAATTGATAAAGAAAGGCTCGTTATGGAGTTTTTAAAAGAATCGGCGATACCAGCAAAGGGCATCTTTCCACCATCTATGAAGGTCTACAATGATAGACTCAAAGGTTTTAATTATGACCCGAAAAGGGGAAAGGACCTTTTAGCCGAGGCGGGTTTTCCTGATGGATTGCCCGATATATACCCGTTTGATGTAAGTGATTCACCGACGGTTATAAAAAGGGCGGAGTTTATCGCCTCCGCATTGGAAGAGGTCGGGATCAAGATAAGGATCAACCCCTTACCCTGGCATCTCCTGCTTGATAAGAGTTACAAAGGGAATTCCCTGTTGTCCTTACAGGGCTGGATAAGCGATAATGGCGACCCGGATAATTTTTTATACCCCCTCTTCCATTCAAGTTCAATTGGTTATCCTGGTAATACCTTCTTCTTCTCTGACCCCGAGATTGATAAGATGCTTGATTCGGGGCGCAAAATCAGAAATGAGAATCAAAGGATAGACTTTTACCGCCAGATAGAAGAAAGGATCCTTAATGAGGCACCGGGTGTCTTTCTCTACCATTCGCTTGAAAATATTGTGGTCCAAAGGAATATTTTGGGGATAAGACCACACCCCTTAAGTTTAATAAGGGCAAAACATATATTTAAGCTTGAAGAAGAACTTTGCACAAAAGCGCAGATGTCTGTTTATGGGGAGGCATTATGCCAAAAGGGGATGATATAGATATCCTTCAAGATTTAGAAGAAAAGTTGGGTCAGCTGGAAAGGGTTGAGAAAGAACTGGCGGCAAAAAATAAGGAATTGAAGGAGATAGAGGAGAAACTGGCTGAGACCTATTCAATGCAGATGGAGGCGAGCGCCGAGGTTGAGGAACTAAAGAAGACAATCAATGATTTAAAAAAAGAAGAGAAACAACTTAAAGATTCCTTAAAGACAATGGGAAAGGATGCACAGAAGTTAGACCCATTGCGCAGAGAACTTTCCGCAATTACTGCCGAAAGGGATAAAGCTGAGGCAAATTTAAAAGAATTAAGAAGTGAGATTGAAAAACTGCAGAAAGAACAGACTCAAATCGCAAAGAACCTTGAGGAGCTCCACAAAGAGTATGCCCAAAAAGAGAAAACTTATACCAGCCAGGAAAAGACCTATAATGAGACAAAGACCAAGCTTGAGGAGTTAAAGAGTGAATACCAGAGGGTGGAAGAGAGTTTAAGGGTTGCCCTTGCTGACCTCAAGGCCACCGAGAAGGATTTGAAGGTAATGAATGAGGAGCGTAACAGTCTGAATAAAGAGTTGAGTGCAGTAAAGAAGAATCTGGAAAAAGATGAGGCGAGGCTTCAGACAATCACCACTGAGGTTGAAACATTAACGAAGGAAAAAGGAGAACTCTTAAAGGCAATTGAGGAGTTAAAGACTAAACATAAGGAATTAACCAGAGTTCAAGATGAAGCGCAGGCGGCGGTTGAAAAAAATACAAAATTTAAAGAAGAATTAGAAAAAGAGATTGCCGAATTAACTGAAAAAAGAGAAAAATTATACAAAGAGAATGAAGAACTTGCAAACTTAAAGAAAGAACATGATAGATTAAGTAAAGAACTGATAAAGATGAAAGAGCAGGAGGATGAACTGGTCTCTAATATCTCAAATTACCAGTTGGAGTTTACTACTCTTGAGGCCTCATTGAAGGAGGTAGATGAGAAATATAAGAACATAAAGAAAGAGAAAGATATCCTGGAAAAGGAATTTGAGCAGACGCGAAAGGAATTTGAGGAGATGAGAGGTAAGGTAGATGTTCTGCGGAAAGAGAGGGATGAGATTGAACCACTCGTTGCCGAATTGAAGAGGAAGGAAGAAGAACTCAAAAAGATTGAGCCGGAATATCACAGGATAAAAAGGGAATATGAGGAGTATAAAAAAGAGGCGGAAGAACTCGGTAAATCAATTGAGCAGGCAAAGAAGAAGATTGCTGAACTGGAGCCCCGTGTAAAGGAATTTGAGGCAATAAAGAGGGAGTATAATGCTAAAAAGGGCGAACTGGAAAAGGTAGAAGAGAAACTCCGCTTTACTTCAGAGAAGATAAAGGAGATTGAAGGAGAATATGAAGAGATGAAGGAATCCCTGCCCAGAATGAAGAGGGAGTATGAGGAGATGCAACTGGCGCTTGAAGAAGATAGTAAGATTAAACAATTATTAGAGACACGCCGAAAAGAACTATCTATGGTGGAGGATAAGATTGAGGAGTATAAGAAAGAGATTGCGATGCTCAACGAGAAACTTGGACTGTTAAAGAGAGAAGAAGAGAAGGCGGTGGCTGAATTGAATAAAGAGACCAAGGAGCTCTTAAAAGAGCGGGATAAATATCGTGATGAGATTGACAAGCTAACTGCCCACAAGAAAGAGATTGAAGAAAAGATTTCCGACCTCAAGATACAGCATTCGGAAACAGAGGGTAAGATTGAGAAGGCGAAGGCAGTGGAGGCGAATATGCTTGCCAAGATTGAACGGCGCCGTGAGGAGTTAATTGCCTTGAATTCCGAGATTGAAGAGAACAAAAAGAGGGTCAAAGAGGAGTGTGCCTTGGAGTTGAAAAGATTGGAAGAGGCGAGAAAGGAGATAGCCGAACTTGAGGCGAAGAGGAAGGAATCAGCGATTATCGTTGCCAAGGCAGAAGAATATAAAAAATCTATTGTCAATCTGAAGTCTGAAAAGGAAGAATTGGAGAAGTTAATTGCGGAAAAGAAGAAGGAATTGGAGAAGATTAAGATCTTCATTGCCCGTCTGAGGGAGGCTCAGGTAACACCTACCAAGGAACAGGGGAAGAAACAGAATATCTCTTTTTAGTAATCTCCAGAAATTTGAAAAATTCCAATTCCCCGATAATCCAGACCATTGAATATAAATATGCTACGAAGATACTGGATTGACACCACTGGTGGTGCCATAACCGCACAGGGGCCAATCCGAAATGGAATGGATAATAACTCCC